>JBFFDV010000030.1:0-14793 GCA_041559215.1 Anaerolineae bacterium
CTCGTACAAACTTCTCCTTTGCCATTCTATCAGTCCTCCTTCTTTATGAAATCGCTATCCTCCTCGGACAGCCGATCTGAATCTCGAAAACAACCATTTCTACTTGACGCCGACAAGCAACCCTTTGCTCAATTCGCGGGGTACTTCAGCGTAATAGTCGAACTCCATAGTGAACGTTCCCCGGCCCTGAGTCAAGGAACGTAAGCTGGTGGCGTAACCGAACATTTCAGCCAGCGGCGCATGAGCCCGTACTGCCTGCAAGGAGCCTCGGGCTTCCATGCCCTCTATCTGAGCCCGGCGAGAGCTGAGATCGCCCATCACTTCGCCAACGAACTCCTCGGGTACTAACACCTCCATCTTCATTATCGGTTCTAGCAAAATGGGATTGGCTCTTTGCACGCCATTCTTCAAGGCTATAGAACCCGCGATCTTGAAGGCTAATGGCGAGGAATCCTCCTCATGGAAGGAGCCACCCACTAGCCTGACCTTGACGTCCACGACGGGATAGCCGGCCAATATCCCGCTCTCCATAGCTTCTTGAATCCCCTTGTCAACAGCCGGGACATATTCTTTGGGGATCACGCCATTGGTTGTCTCATCCTCGAAAATATAACCTCGCCCCTTTCCGAGAGGCTCCAATTCCAGCCAGACATGACCGTATTGACCATGTCCTCCCGTCTGACGAATGTGGCGGCCCTCTGCACGGATAGGCATCGTAATGGTTTCCCGATACGACACCTGCGGCTTGCCCACGTTGGCGGACACCCGAAACTCCCGCAACATGCGGTCCACCAGAACCTCCAGGTGCAGTTCTCCCATACCGGATATCAGGGTTTGAGCGGTATCTTTATCAACGCGAACCTGAAAAGTGGGGTCCTCCTCCGCCAGGCGGGCTAAAGCGTCTTTCATCTTGTCCTCGTCTACCTGTGTACGAGGTTCGATAGCCACGGAGATCACAGGCTCAGGGAACCCAATGGACTCCAAGATGATTGGAGCGCTAGGGTCGCACAGAGTATCCCCCGTAAAGGTATGCTTCAGACCGACCAATGCCGCTATGTCACCGGCGTATACGGCCTTGATATCCTCTTGACGGTTAGCATGCATGCGCAAAAGCCGGCCTGCTCGCTCCACGCGCTCCTTGGTCGAGTTGAGCATACGGGAGCCACTTGTCAGCGTGCCTGAGTAGACCCTCACATATGCCAGTCGACCGACATACGGATCAGAAACGATCTTGAAGGCCAGGGCGGAGAAGGGTCCTTGTTCATCGACCGGACGCGTTTCCGTCTCACCGCTCTTAGGATTGAGCCCTTCAATGGGTGGGACATCGAGGGGTGACGGAAGATAATGGATCACGGCCTCCAGAATCGGTTGGATGCCCTTGTTACGTAGAGCGGAGCCGCAGAGCACAGGAACCAGCTTCAAGTCCAAGGTCGCTTGTCGCAAGGCTCTGCGTATCTCCTGAACCGAGATCTCCTTTCCCTCTAAGAAGTCCTCCGCTAGGGCATCATCAGTCTCGGCCACTTTTTCCAGCAAGATTTCGCGATATTTAGCCACTTTCTCCTGTAGGGAACCAGGAACCTCTAATTCCGCTTGGACACTGCCCAGTTCGTCGGCATAGGTCAGAGCTTTACCGGTTACTAGATCAACAACTCCCTCGAATTTGTCCTCGCTGCCAATCGGTATCTGTATGGCTACCGGCTGAGCTCCCAGCCGCTCCTTTATCATCTCGATCGAGTGCCAAAAATCGGCCCCTGGACGATCCATCTTGTTGATGAAGCAGATGCGGGGCACGCGGTACCGATCAGCTTGATGCCAAACCGTTTCTGACTGGGGCTCGACCCCAGCCACGGCATCGAGGACCACGATTCCTCCATCCAAGACCCTTAGGGAGCGTTGAACCTCCACGGTGAAATCTATGTGCCCTGGCGTATCTATGATATTGATCTGGTGATCTAGCCAGTAACAACTCGTGGCGGCCGCAGTGATCGTAATTCCTCGCTCCCGTTCCTGCTCCATCCAGTCCATAGTTGTCGTACCATCATGTACTTCCCCCATGCGATGGATCTTATGGGTATAGAAGAGGATACGCTCTGTGATAGTCGTCTTGCCGGCGTCTATATGGGCGATTATGCCGATGTTTCTCGTCTTGGCCAGAGGATAATCTCTGGGCATCTTCAACTCTCACTACCAACGATAATGGGCGAAAGCTTTGTTGGCTTCGGCCATCTTGTGTGTATCTTCCTTCTTCTTGACGGTGGCTCCCGTGTTGCGGGCTGCATCCATCAATTCGTCGGCCAACTTCTCAGCCATAGGCTTGCCCTTACGAGACTGAGTGGTTTGAATAAGCCACCGTATTGCTAGCGAAGTGCGCCGTTCAGATCGCACCTCGACCGGTATCTGGTAGGTTGCGCCACCGACGCGCCGAGGCCTGACCTCCAGCACAGGGCTGACGTTCTCTATCGCCTCTTGGAAGACCTCCAAGGGGTTCCCGTGAGTCCGCTCCTCTATAATGTCAAGAGCGTCATACATGACGCTGCGAGCCAGGCTCTTCTTACCCCTTTGCATCAAGCGGTTGATGAATCTAGCCAATAACTCGCTGTTATACCTAGGATCCGGTTCCACCTCTCTACGTGGCGGTCTGTAACGCCTCGGCATCTATTCCCTCCATTCATCTGGTAAAAACACGGGGCCGATGACCACTGCAACAATAGTGAAGTTGCAGAGCCCTCGCCCCCTCTGTCCAGCCCTTCGCTAATTATGGGCTACCCTGGGGGGCACCTTCCTGGATATATTTCACCCTTGTCTTCAAACGACGATTTGAAAATGGGCACTTTGTCGATACATTCAAAAAGACTAGTGGATGAGTGTTCTAGTCTTTTTGAAAACCTCCCCAGCAGGTACGTCTTTACTCTTATATCGTACCTTAATTCCCTGTTAGTGGAGATGCTCTAGGTGCATCTCACCGGGATTATCTAAATCCTCTTCTTCGGACGCCTGGTGCCATATTTGGAGCGTCCACGCATGCGCCCCTCAACGCCACCGGAATCCAGGGCCCCACGGACAATATGGTAGCGAACCCCTGGCAAGTCCTTTACGCGGCCTCCGCGCACCAAAACCACAGAGTGCTCCTGAAGGCTATGACCCTCACCAGGGATGTACGCCGTCACCTCGATACCATTGGTTAGCCTTACCCTGGCTATCTTGCGCAGTGCCGAATTGGGTTTCTTGGGCGTCATTGTCCTGACCAGGGTACAGACGCCTCTCTTTTGAGGAGACCCTTTACCCTGCACCGTTTTTTGTCTAAGGGCGTTATATCTGTACCGTAACGCTGGAGCTGAGCTCTTCTTGCCCTTCTGCTTACGACCTTTCCTCACCAGTTGATTAACGGTAGGCAAAGTTTCCTCCCTGTCTTTACTCGCGGGGAAATCCCCCTCACGAAATAACGAGTCCAGAACGATATCTCATTGCACAAATTTTAATTATACCATGATTTCGAAAAAAGGTCAAATCCGCAATTCGCTTGGAAATCCTGGTTCCAGACGCAGGCGGGACTCTTTTTCCGTCTGGTCGTCTTTGCCAAACTGGAAACGATTTCCAGTCTTGCCTATGACCTCCACGGAGATGCCTAGGCTTTGTAGCTCCTTGACCAACACCCGGAAGGACTCTGGCACACCAGGGGGTTCATGTCTCTGGCCCTTCACTATGGCCTGATAGGTCTTCACTCTACCCGTTACATCGTCAGACTTGACGGTTAGCATCTCCTGTAGAATATGAGCAGCACCGTAGGCCTCCAGGGCCCAAACCTCCATTTCCCCAAAACGCTGACCGCCAAATTGAGCCTTGCCCCCCAGCGGTTGCTGAGTGACCAGTGAGTAGGGACCCGTAGATCGGGCATGCACTTTGTCTTCCACCAGGTGGGCAAGCTTCATCATATTGATTATCCCGACCGTCACCGGATGATCGAAGGGTTCACCTGTCTTCCCGGCATAGAGGATCATTTTACCCCAGGTTGGTATAGGCTGACCGGTCTCAAGGCTCACCTGCCCTACCCGGTCTTCTAGCTGCTCATCCTCAATCTCCTCAGTGTGATAGCCAAGTTCTTCCATCCACAGTCGCAGGCACAGATGCTGGGCCAGCTCATCGGCCTTCTCCCTTTCGGGGACAGGGCGCCAATCTTCTTCGAATACTAACAGTTCATCTGGATTGTATCCCAGTTCCTTCAGCGATTGCTTCAGAACAGTGCGACGGGCATATTGACGGTCCGTCATTAGGGCTTCCAGATCATATCCCTTGTCTCCCAGCCAGTGAACGAGGTACAATGTACGGGCTTCCTGGTCATCGTTCAGCTCTTCAAAGTCAAACTCTTCATCCCTTAACCATTGCCAGGCTCTTTCCGTCACCTTTCTCCAGGCCCAATCCATGATCCAGGCGCGGGCCAACTCGGCGCTGATCTCTTTCTCATCGGCGCCATCAAAGACGGGCGATATCGCTTTAAAGCCCAAGCGATCCATGGCCCAGCCCAGGTGGGTCTCTAGGATTTGCCCGATATTCATACGACCAGGAACCCCTAGAGGGTTGAGAATGATCTCGATGGGCCTGCCATCGGCCATGAAAGGCATATCTTCTATGGGCACAACTTTGGAGATGACGCCTTTGTTACCATGACGCCCAGCCATTTTGTCGCCTTCGGTTATCTTGGATAGGTGAGCGGTGCTGACCCGCACAAGCTTATCTACGCCAGCGGGGAGATCATGACCATCTTCGCGAGTGAAGACTCTGACATCTACCACTTTGCCTCTCTCGCCGTGAGGCAAACGCAAAGATGAGTCCTTGACTTCTCTGGCCTTCTCGCCAAAGATGGCCCGGAGCAGTTTCTCTTCCGGGGTGAGTTCGGTCTCTCCCTTAGGGGTTATCTTACCAACCAGGATATCTCCGGGATTAACCTCTGCACCGATGAGGATGATCCCCTCTTCGTCCAAGTTCTTCAAAGAATCCTCGCCAACATTGGGGATGTCGCGTGTAATATCCTCTGGTCCCAGCTTGGTACTCTGGGCCTGTGTCTCATGCTTCTCGATATGTACTGAAGAGTATTTGTCATCCCGTACCAGACTCTCACTGATGACCACTGCGTCCTCGAAGTTGTTTCCCTCCCACGATAGGAACGCTACCAAGATGTTTTGGCCCAGGGCCAACTCACCTTGCTCCGTAGAGGAGCTGTCGGCAAGAACAGTTCCTTTCTGGACGGAGTCTCCCTTATTGACGACAGGTCGTTGATCTATGCAAGTGCCTTGATTAGAACGGTTGTACCGCCTTAGCTGATATGTTTGATTGCCATCGTCTCCTCTGATCACGATGCTATTTGAGGTGACGCTTACCACTTCGCCAGCCTCTCGTGCCACAAGTACCTGGCCAGAGTCCAGAGCAGCTTGATATTCCATTCCAGTGCCCACCGTGGGGGATTCTGGTGTCAGCAGAGGTACCGCCTGCCGCTGCATATTGGAGCCCATTAGGGCGCGGTTGGCATCATCATGCTCAAGGAAGGGGATGAGAGCTGCTGAGACGCTGACAATCTGCTTGGGCGAGACGTCCATAAGGTCCACTTTCTCCACTGGCTCGATCAGATATTCCCGCCCTTTTCGTGCCTCGACCCGATCCTCTATTAGCTGACCCTTTTCATCCAACTCGGCGTTGGCCTGGGCGATGATATGCCGATCCTCCTCATCGGCTGGCATATATACTATTTCGTCGGTGGCGATGGGGCGAATGGGAACCTCTTCCAAGGGGAGTTCGACTATTAGTTCCGCGAGTGTGGGACTGATCACCGTGCTCGCCTTGGCTATCACCTCACCGGATTCGGGATCCACCACATCCTCGCGTAAGGTCTTCCCCAGCAGAGTGTGAAACTCATTAGGCACATAATTGATCACTCTTCGATAAGGTGTTTCAATGAAGCCATATTCGTTGATCTTCGCATATGTAGCGAGGGAGCCGATGAGGCCGATGTTGGGACCCTCTGGAGTCTCTATGGGGCAGATTCGCCCATAGTGGGTATCATGCACATCTCGCACATCGAACCCTGCCCTTTCTCGCCGTAGCCCGCCTGGCCCTAAAGCCGAAAGACGTCGCTTGTGGGTCAACTCAGCCAAGGGATTGGTCTGATCCATGAATTGAGATAGCTGGCTGCCACCGAAGAACTCCCTGGTAGCGGCCACGATGGGCCGGATATTGATCAGACTGAGGGGCGTAATCTGAGAAGGGTCTCTGGTGCTCATGCGCTCTCGCACGACCCGCTGCATGCGTAGGAACCCGATGCGCAACTGATACTGAATCAACTCGCCAACGGTCTTCACCCTCCTATTACTTAGAGCGTCGATATCATCGGGCTCATCAACGCCGTTATTGATCTTGATCATGTGTTCCACTACCTTGACTAGATCCGTCTTGGTCAAGGTAAGCTGATCAAGAGAGAAGGGAACTCCCAATCTCTTATTGAGCTTGTACCGTCCCACCTTAGCGAGGTCATACCGTCTGGGGCTGAAGAGGAGAGACTTGTAATATGCCTTGGCGTTGTCCAGATTGGGAGGGTCCCCGGGACGCATTCTACGGAAGAACTCCACAACCCCTTCCTCGCCGTTCTTGGAAGGGTCTTTCTCGATGGTGGCTTCTATATAGCTTCGCTCAGGCATGTTATCGCACTGCTCGAAAAGGGCGTGAAGTTCCTCATCAGTGCCCTCTCGTAGCGCGGAATCAACGGGATCATCCATATCCGTGGAGATGGCGGCTAATGCTCGCAGCATGACGGTGATAGGTATCTTCCGTTTGCGGTCTACCTTCACCGATATTACGTTCTTCTTGCCGGTTTCAAACTCCAACCAGGCTCCTCGAGCGGGGATGAGTTTGGCCATACATAGCTGATTGCCGGTGGTCCTGTCCTCCTCCACAGTGAAAAAGATGCCCGAGGAACGGATTAACTGGCTAACCACTACCCTTTCTGCGCCGTTGATGATGAAGGTAGCATTTTCGGTCATGAGAGGAAAGTCGCCCAGGTACACATTTTGTGCCAGCCGTTCACCCTGTTCATTAACCAACATGGTTCTAACATACAGGGGGGCGGAATAAGTTATGTCCATGATGCGACATTCTTGCTCGCTATACTTCGGCTCTTCAAACCAGTAGTCCAAGAGTTCGAGCCTCATCTTGCCGTTGTAGCTCTCGATGGGGAAGATCTCATCAAATAGTCCGCGCAGCCCCTCTTCTTTGAACCACTGGAAGGATCGCAGTTGAACATCAATCAGGCGGGGAAGGGGATGAATGTCAAGTATGCGGGCGTAACTCTTCCGCCCCTCCCCGGTTCCCAGCGGGCTGAGTTGTGCTGGCGACTCCAAGTCGAAAAAGGTTCTCTGTGACTTCTCAGGCTTATGAACGGAAGTTGAAGAAGTCCCTATTTCAGCCATTAAATCATACCCCTCCAAAGGCATCTCGAAAGGACGTTTTTTCAACAGTCAAATTAATATTATAACATATTTTTTGAGATTTGTCAATATCAAAATTTTCAAAAAAATTTCAGAATTGGTGGTTGCGCTGGCTACTGTCCCACTGTCCATAGACACACCATTCAAGTAGTCGCGAATGTGCACTATATGCAGTATGGTCGACGAACGTAGATCACTAGATGTTGTGGGTTGAAATCATCCGCGCAAGTCCAATCAAGCCGAGTGACTCCTTTGAGATTTGGAAATAGCGCGAAAAATTTAAGGTTGGCAAATGGCTATCAGCCCGGAAACGCTAACTCGAACTTTCCTGCTGCATGCAGGAAGACTGGCAATTGCGAATTTACGTCATCTGCGCGCCTTACCAACCGGGCAGTTCATAGTGTAACCTCCCGAGGGTCCCAATTTTTGGGAGGTTGATTGTTTGCGACCCAGTAATCCTCCGAAGTATAATCAATTCGTTAATCAGAGAAGCACGTACAATTGAGGACTAGGCAGCTAAAACAGAACTCCCTCTCCCCAAGGGGGGAACCAACCTGTTGTTGCCTGATACATTGTAGGTTGTCGAAGGCGGAGCAGGCCAGCACCCTGAGTAGCTGCGAACGTAGTGAAGCAGCGTATGGAAGGGTGCTATCCAGCCACGGCACCGGCTATCTTGCTGGATTCGACATTGTAAGTCCCATGATTGTATGTGCTTAGATCAATCGGGGAAGAGATGTCTAAGGTGTCCAGGAATACAATAGCCGTGTTTACCCTTCTGGGCTTGCTTCTATTGCTGGTCCTGGCTTTGTTCTCTTTGCGAGGCTTTATCTCCGATGCTTTGCGCAACTGGACAGGCGAGCAGAAATTGGTCGAACAGATCAAGGGGGTTGGCGCGTTACTACTGATAAAACTGGAACGCCCCTCTCTGGACGTCCAACCCTATGTCCCCATCGCTCACACCGGCATCAACCCCTACGGCATCAATACTTTTTTGGAACAAGAGGTGGACGATTGGAAGATCCATCGCACGTTCCGCCTAATCAGGGACGCGGGCTTCAAGTGGATCAGGCAGGAGTTCCCCTGGGAGGATATCGAGATCGAGGGGAAGGGGATTTTCCGGGATCGCCGCCACGGCCGGGACATATCCTCTTGGGAGAAGTACGACCACATCGTCGATCTGGCTGAGCAGTATGGGGTAGAGATCATCGCTCGCCTGGACAACCCCCCGGCCTGGAGCCGAGCGGCAGGAAATGAGGCGGGAACATTGGCCCCTCCCGACGACTACGCTGACTATGGAGATTTCGTCTATGCTGTGGTCAGCCGGTACAGGGGCCGGATCAAGTACTATCAGATCTGGAATGAGCCCAATATCTACCCGGAATGGGGCGAGGCCCCTGTTAACCCCGAGGCCTATACGGAACTCCTCAAGGTGGGATACACGCGGGCCAAAGAGGCCGACCCCGAGGTTGTCATCCTATCTGCAGGCCTGGCACCTACCACGGAGGTGACGGACCGAAACCTCGCCGATCTGATCTTCTTACAGCGGATGTATGACGCTGGGGCCAAGGACTACTTCGATATCCTGTCCGTGCAGGGATACGGATTGTGGAACGGGCCCACCGACCGGCGGGCGCATCCGGACCGGGCCAACTTCTCCCGCGTCTTGCTCATCCGCGAGTTGATGGTCCGTGACGGCGATGCCCATAAGCCCATCTGGGCGTCGGAAGTGGGCTGGAACGCTCTCCCTCGTGATTTCGAGGGCTTTCCTTATTATGGCCGGGTGAGCGAGAAGCTACAGGCCGAGTACTCGGCCCAGGCATATCAACGGGCTCAGTTCGAGTGGCCCTGGATGGGGGTGATGAACTACTGGTTCTTCAAGAGGGCCAGTGATCACGAGAAGAACCAGGCTTTCTATTATTTCCGCATGATGGAGCCGAACTTCTATGCCCATCCGGTTTACGATGCTATGAAAGAGCAAGCCACCTCGCCCCCCATACTGGGCCTGGGCTATCATCAAGAAGACCATTGGGCCTTGCGATATGACGGCGCCTGGCAGGATATGGCCGATGAGCGAGCGGTGCTGGGCGGTTACCGGGCCAGCGAACAGGCGGGCGATAGTCTGAGCTTCACCTTCTGGGGCACCGATTTGGATCTGGTGCTGGTAGGGGATAGCGCTTCGGGGGAATTGGAGATCACAGTGGACGGCCGGCCCCGGAGGTTAGATCTCCAGGATTCGAGGCCGGACTATCAGGTGCAGGTGCCCATGGCCAGGGGGCTGGCTCAGGGTCAACACCAGATGCAGCTAAGAGTCGCTGAGGGGCCGCAAGGCAACAGCCGGGTGGCCATTGATGGGCTCATCGTACGCCACAGCCCAGCCTACCTGGCCCGTCGGGGCGTGGCTCTGCTGATCTGTGTTCCGCTCGCCGTTGGCGTCCTCTATCCCTTGTGGCGACGTTGTCTGAGCCGAGGTTCCCCATCGTGAAGAGGAAGCGAGTGTGGCTCCCAGCGCTGATCCTGGGGGTTGTCATGCTCCTGGCGCTATCCTTGCGATTTTATCGCCTCGATGGACAGAGCCTGTGGGCTGATGAGGGGAATAGTGCCGCCTTGGCGACGCGGAACTTAGCCACCATCACCCGCGATGCCGCCCATGATATCCACCCACCTCTCTATTACTATCTCCTACATTTTTGGGTGCGTATCTTCGGCAACAGCGAGATAGCTCTGCGTTCCCTCTCGGCCCTGATGGGCACCGCTCTTGTTTTTGTGACCTATCTCCTCGGCCAGGAGTTGTTCAACCGGCGGCTGGCGTTGATCGCCTCTTTCCTAGCTGCCATTTCACCTTTCCAGATATACTACTCCCAGGAAACGAGGATGTATGTCCCGGCGGCGCTGTGGGGGGCTTTGGCCGTCTATTTCTTTCTGCGGTGGGTGAGATCGCTCGGAGGAGCAGAGAGCAGGTCGCAGACGCCCGTTGGTGGTATAGGCAGTCGGGCATCGATCACTTTATTTGCCGCCCTGTATGTGGTCTTCACCACCGCTGCCCTGTATACTCATTATTTCGCCTTCACCATCCCTCTGGTCACCAACCTGTCCTATGGCCTAGGCATGATTGCATATCGCCCCTTGCGTCGACTTAAGGCTCTAGGCCCTTGGGCCATGGCCCAACTGCTCATCATGGTTCTATACTATCCTTGGCTGAAGCTGGCCGCTGGGCAGTTGGTTACCTGGCCGGCCATCAGTGAACCCTTCAGCTTCTCTTTCCTCCTGCAAGAGCTTCTCCGCGTCTTCAGCCTAGGTCTGTCGGTGGAGCCGAAGACGACTGCGGTGGCATTGATTTTCGGACTGTTCCTCTTATTGGGAGTTCTGCCTTGGCAACTATCGCTGAGGCCAGGCAAGAAGCCGGGCCTATACCTGGGCTTGGCCCGTGCCCAGCTTCCTTCCTTAATCTTCAGCTTGCTATACCTTGGCCTGCCCATCCTGGCCATGTACGTCCTGTCCCTCAGCCGTCCAGCATACGACCCCAAGCTTCTTCTGTTAGCCACGCCCGCTTTTCACCTCCTCCTCGCCAGGGGGATGGGCGGCGAATGGCTAGGTCATCCCATGGGCGCGGGCCAGCGGGCGATGACGGTCGCTCGCTGGTCTGTGACTGGGGTGGCCCTGCTCTTCGTACTCGGCGCCAGCAGCCAATCCTTGGCCAACTACTACTTCGATGAGAGGTATGCTCGCGACGACTATCGCGGCCTTGCCCGCTACATCACTGCTGCCGGTCAGGAGGGTGATGCCATCATCTTGAACGCGCCGGGTCAGATAGACATCTTTTCCTATTATTATAGGGGCCCATTGCGCCCCCGTCTCTTGCCCGGAGAGCGGCCTTTAGATGAGAGCAAGACCGAGCAGGCTTTGGAAGGCATAGTGGCCCGGCACAGACGACTCTTCGCCCTTTTTTGGGGCACCGAGGAGAGCGACCCAGCCCGTTTCATCGAAGGCTGGCTGGCTCGAAACACGTTCAAGGCCCTTGATTCCTGGCGCGGCAACGTGCGCCTGGTTATCTACGCCGTACCTCAAGAGAAGATCAGCAGAGAGATTCAGCATCCTCTGGACCTCAAGCTGGGTGATGAGATAGCCTTTCTGGGGTACAGCTTGGACAGTTCAGAGGTCAGGGCTGGGGATATCTTGCAGCTGACGCTCTTCTGGCAAGCCTTAGGGGAGGTAGAGGAGCGGTACAAGGTTTTCACCCACGTCTTGGATGGCAGGGACCACATTGTAGGGCAGAGAGATGCTGAGCCTGTGGGCGGGGCGCGGATAACCACCACCTGGAAGGAAGGAGAGATCATCGCCGACAACTACGGCGTTCTGGTGTTGCCGGCGACGCCGCCGGGAGAGCATCGGTTGGAGATTGGGATGTATAATCTGGAGACCGGTGAGAGGTTGCCCGTCCTGGAGGATGGGGAGGTTGTCGGCGACCGTATTCTGTTAGAGCCTATTCAGCTTCTGAAGGCCCAGGCCCCACCTCTCATCGAGGCCCTGGATATCCAGCAAAGGCAGGAGGTGGATTACGGGCCCCTTCATCTTCTGGGTTATGACCTCTCCAAACTGGGGTACGAGCATCAACCTGAGGAGCCCTTACATCCCGGCGACATCCTGCACCTGACTCTTTACTGGCAGGCTGTAAGAGAGATAGACACGGATTTTAGCCTGACCTTGGAATTGCTGGATGGGGGTGGCATGGCAGCAGTCTCACGGGATGTTCGGCCTGTGGGAGGGGCATATCCCTCCGCTAATTGGGAGGAGGGAGAGATAGTGCGCGACCAGCACAACCTGCTGCTGCCTGCCGAATTGCCTTCGGGCAGATACGACTTCTACTTGCGAGTTCACGGTCTGGGGGTAGAAGGCGCGCCTCTACTGTTGAAGTCGCTACGAATATGACGTATCAAATAGAAAGGGCAGCGCCACCTCCCGATGATGCTGCCCTTGTGTTCTAGCTATCTCTAAGTCTTTATTCCGCCTCGCCGCACCGCTCCAGCAATTGCTGCCATTTGCGATCTACTTCAGCTTGTAGCTCCTCTATGATGTGCTTGTTCTCCTCACGAAATAGATGCCGGAAGCGTCCTTGCGGTTGAAGGAACTCCTCAATGGGCAATTTCTCCTTGGGACGATAGGTCAGCTTCCACTCGCCGTCCTCCACTTCGTAAAGGGGCCAATAGCACGTATCCACCGCCAGACGGGTTATTTCTATCGTCATGTCCGTGGGATGACGCCAGCCCCGATTGCAGTCTGCCAGGATGTTGAGAAACGAGGCGCCGTCAGCGGCAACCGCTTTACGCACCTTACGCATCAGGTCTCGCCAGTTGTGGGGTGAGGCCTGGGCTGCATAGGGTATATCGTGGGCCACGGCGATGGCTGTCAAGTCCTTGCGCGGGCGCGGCTTGCCAGGTATTACCTTTCCCACAGGGGAGGTTGTAGTCCAAGCCCCCAGAGGCGTGGCTCCCGAGCGCTGGATGCCGGTGTTCATATAAGCCTCGTTGTTGTAACAAACATACAGTATCCGGTGGCCCCGCTCCAGCATGCCGGATAGCGCCTGGATGCCGATATCATAGGTGCCGCCGTCGCCCCCGAAGGCCACGAACTTGATGTTTCGCTCTTCCATTTTGCCCTGCTTAACCAGCGAGCGGTACATCGCCTCCACACCGCTCATGGTGGATGCTGCATTTTCGAAGGCGCTATGGATCCAGGGCACGTTCCAGGCGGTATAGGGATAGATGGTGGTCGAGACCTCCAGACAGCCGGTGGCATTGGAGAGCACCACTGGCTCATCAATCGCGGTCAGGATCTGGCGCACAATGATGGGGGCCGCACAACCTGCGCACAGCCGGTGACCCGAGGTTAAACGGTCCTGTTTCTTGTAGAGTTCCTTTAGTTTCAGTGGTGTTGCCATTTTCGTCTCCTTATTCACGGACGCCAAGATAAGTGGTGAGTTGTTTGATCTCTCCGGTCTCGGCTATCTTTATGAGGTCTCGGAATACGCCTTCTATTTGCGAAGCGGGAGTATCCCGCCCTCCCAGGCCAAAGACATAGTCCACCATTTTGGCCGGCACATCGTGTATCTTAAAGGCGGAGGACAGTTCTATGAAGAGGGGGCCGCCGATGGCGCCGAAGGAATCCGAGCGATCCATCACCCCTACCACAGCCTTGTCTCGCAAAGCATCGGCCAGTTCCTCCGCAGGGAAGGGACGGAAGACGCGAGGCTTTAGCAGCCCCGCCTTCAACCCCTCGTCCCGCAGTTTGTCTACCACGGTTCGGGCGGTACCCGCCGTGGACGACAATACCACCAGTGCGAATTCGGCGTCATCCAGTTGATACTCGTCAAAAAGGCCATAGCGGCGACCAAAGCGTCTTTCGAAATCCGCCGCCACCTCCAAGACGACCTTCTTGGCGTATTTCATAGCCTCAACCTGTTGTCGTTTATGCTCCAGGTAAAAGTCATAGAAGTCCAAAGGGCCGTAAGTTACAGGGTTGTCCACATCCAGCAGCGAGTATCTAGGAACGAAGGGGCCGATCCACTCGTTAACGGCCTCGTCATCCTCGATCTGCACCCGTTCCACGCCATGGCTGGTAATGAAGCCATCGTACATGCTCATCACCGGCAGCAGTACATCCTCATGCTCGGCGATGCGCACCGCCTGGATGGCGTTATCATACGACTCTTGAGGGTTCTCGCCGTACAGTTGTATCCAACCGCCATCACGAGCGCCCATCGAGTCGCTATGGTCGCAGTGGATGTTGATCGGCCCGGAAAGCGCCCGGTTGACTACTGTCATAACGATGGGCAACCTGTAGGAAGCTGCTATGTACACCATCTCCCACATGAAGGCCAGGCCATTTGCCGAGGTAGCGGTCATCACCCGGCCGCCAGCTGCCGTCGCACCGATACAGGCGCTCAAGGCACTGTGCTCGCTCTCCACCCTAATAAACTCTGTATCCACCTCCCCATCTGCCACAAACTGGGCAAAGGTCTGCACGGTGCTGGTCTGGGGGGTGATGGGATAAGCGGCGACTACATCGGGATTTATCTGACGCATCGCCTCCGCTGTAGCGGTATTCCCGTCCATACCTTCAAATCTACTCATTGTCAGGCTCTCCTGTTCAAGGCAAAAATATCGCCAAGCCTCTATTCTTCAGACTCTGTCTCTGGTACCATAGTTATGGCATCCACCGGACATATCTCAGCGCAGATGCCACAACCCTTGCAGTATCTATAGTGGAATCCCACCATTTCCTCGTCTCTTACATCAATGCTGGAATCGGGGCAAAAGACCCAGCA
>JBFFDV010000031.1:0-14736 GCA_041559215.1 Anaerolineae bacterium
GAACGACGTTGTAGCCATCCTTGAAAGGGCCACCGGAGATGGCGCAAGCGCCCATGGCCAGCACGTATTTGGGCTCCGGCATCTGGTCGTATAGACGAACCACTTGAGGGGCCATCTTCTTGGTGATCGTGCCGGCCACGAACATCAGCTCCGCCTGCCGAGGCGAGGCGCGCAGGAACTCCATGCCGAAGCGGGCCAGATCATACCGCGAAGTCACGGTAACGATCATCTCGAAGGCGCAACAGGCCAGGCCAAACATCAGGGGCCAAACTGACCCTGCTCGTCCCACGTTATATAGCCAATCAACCGGCGCGATGAGCACATTGCGCCTCAGTTCCGGCGGTACCAAGTCTTCCTCAGTCATATCAACTCCCTTTCCTAAGTCTCAGGGACTGGTTTCCAGAGCCTGGTATCTATACCCACTCCAAAACGCCCTTGCGCCAGGCGTAGATCAGCCCTCCGAGCAGAATAATCAGGAAGATGAACATCTCTAGCAGGGCGAAGAGGCCGAGTTGGTTATAGGCCACGGCCCAGGGGTAAAGAAAAACGGTCTCCACATCGAAGATGACGAAGATCAGGGCGTAGATGTAATACTGAACCCTGAAGCGCACCCACGTTTCGCCGATGGTCTGGAGACCGCACTCGTAGATGTCCTTCTTTATGGGGCCTGGCTTCCTGGGGCGAAGAAAAAAAGCTAAGATGAAAGCGATGAGGGGGAAAATAGCGGCTACAACCAAGAGCAGACCTATGAGAGCATATTCTGTCATAGACAACACCTCCTCTTTGCCAGAAGCCCCTTTGCCAATACACCCTTGTAAGGGGGTTCATAGGCTTCTCTCGGGGCGTACATATTGCTGGCCAGGCATTTAGGGTCTATAATAACACCCAAAGGTCAAAAGCTGGTCTTAGCTCGGTCTTAGTTTGGTCAAAACTCAGAAGACTGATTATGGTTGGATCGAGCCAATTCCAAACGGAAATTATATGGTAAGTTCAAAAAAAGTGCAAGTTGGCACGAATACTCCGGAAAAGGAGAACGATAGGGGGAGGCTTCGCAGCCGCGAGGAATGGGATGATTTCGTCCTCAGCAAGGGCGGCCATCTCCTGCAGTCGTGGGGCTGGGGCGAATTCAAAAGCCGCTTCGGCTGGGAAGTAGCGCGCTTGGTGGCCTGGGATGAGGCCGGAAACCAGCCTGAGGGCGTAGCTCAAGTTCTCCTTCGCAGCCTTCCCTTGGGCAAGATGGCCTACGTCCCCAAAGGCCCCGTGGCTGACCCCGAGGACCGGGACACCATGAAGCGCCTGTTGGCGATGCTGCGCGATTTTGGGCGGGAAAGGAGAGTGATTTTCCTGAAGGTGGAGCCTGACACTGAAGAGCAGGCACCGCTAGCAGAGCTTCTTTCGAGCGAGGGGTTCCGGCCCAGCGACTATGCCATCCAACCTCGCGCCACGATAGTGGTCGATCTGGACGACGACCCTGAAGAGATCCTGCTGCGCATGAAGTCCAAGACCCGTTACAATATCCGGCTGGCGGAGCGGAAGGGGGTCACGGTGCGTGAGGGAGGGGAGGAGGACATATCCCTTTTCTATCGGTTGCTGGAGGTAACGGGCGAGAGAGAAGACTTTGGCGTGCACGATGAGGAGTACTATCTGCAGGCGTGGCGCATCTTCGCCCCTCGGGAGAGAGTGAAATTGTTCCTGGCCTACTATGGCGAGGAACTGCTGGCTGGGTTGATGGTTTTTGCCTTCGGCTCCAGAGCCTGGTATCTGTATGGCGCCTCGTCGGACCGGCATCGCAACCGGATGCCCAACCATCTGCTCCAGTGGCGAGCGATGCGCTGGGCCAAGGAGCGGGGTTGCACGAGCTACGACCTGTGGGGCATCCCCGAGGAGGCCGGCTTGCAGCGGGAGGAGGACATGGAGGACGTGTTGGAGAGGGGCGGGCTGTGGGGGGTATACCGCTTCAAGCGAGGCTTTGGTGGGAGGATTGTGCGCTACCCCAGCTACGACTACGTCTACTCTCGGTTTTCCTACTGGCTGGGCGCGAAAGCGTCGCCCTGGCTGGCGAGAGTAGCAAGGTAGACGGGTCTGGAATGTGGCGAGTGCTGGGGACCGCCCTCAGAGATGGATCGTGATAATCTCTATTTGCCAGAGAGACTCGACATTTCGCCTCGTTTGTGATATGATGTCGGCCAGAGAGCGTAGGATTGGTGGTGAGTTTGGGGAGGAGAGAGGCGGGGCATGGATCTACGGCGCTTTCAAAAGAGTCCCTCGGGGCGAGTGACAGAAGTTGGCCAGGATCAGGCAGCTTACTGGGCGTTTGTGCCACACCCGCTGCCACCGTCGCTGGCCTTCGACGCGGACTTGGTCCGCGCACTCTCCGAAGCCGACCGCGCTTTGGGAGAACTGGCGGGGTTAGGGCGTACCATGTCCAATCCACACCTGCTCATTGGTCCTTTTGTCCGCCGTGAAGCAGTGCTCTCTTCTGCCATCGAAGGCACGCAGACGGATGTTGCTGATCTATATGCTTACGAGGCGGTGCAATTGCCGCTCCCGGGCTTGTTGAGGCCCACACCGTCGCAAGCGGACCTGCGGGAGGTGCTAAACTACGTCCGGGCGATGGAGTATGGGCTGGAGAGGCTAAGCACGTTGCCGGTCAGCCTTCGTCTGATACGCGAACTACATGAGCGCCTGATGGAAGAGGTGCGTGGCGAACACGCGACGCCGGGCGAGTTTCGTCGTAGCCAGAACTGGATTGGACACCCAGGATGTACCCTAAATGAGGCTGAGTTCGTGCCTCCACCCGTGCGCGAGATGCACAAAGCTCTAGGTGCTTTCGAGAAATATATATACAGTGGAGATGACTACCCTCCCCTGGTACGCCTGGCTCTTATTCACTATCAGTTTGAGGCCATCCATCCCTTCCTGGATGGCAACGGGCGCATCGGGCGGTTGCTCATCTCGCTTCTGCTTGTGCATTGGGAACTGCTACCCCTGCCGTTGCTCTACTTGAGTGCCTTCTTCGACCGCCGTCGTGACGAGTACTACGACCTTCTTCTGGCGGTGAGCGAGCGCGGTGCCTGGCGCGAGTGGGTGGAGTTCTTCTTGCGTGGTGTCGCGGAACAGGCGCTAGATGCCATTGCTAGAGCCAAGCGGCTGCAGGATTTGCAATCCGAATGGCACGCGAGGCTGACGCAGGCGCGTGCCTCCACCTTGCTCCTACGCCTCGTAGACAGCCTCTTTACATCACCAGTGCTTACGATCCCACAGGCGCAAGACCTCTTGGATGTAACGTACCCCACCGCCCAGCGCAACATACAGAAGCTCGTCGATGCAGGCATCTTGCAGCAGGTCGGCGAATCTTCCTATGGTAAGACATTTGTGGCTGAGAAGATTCTGCAGGCCATCAGCGAAGCCGAACCTTAGGGACAAGAATTATACTTTTAGCTAGAAATCTATAATTCTAGCTGGCACAATTTTAGTAAGGTATAATTCTGGGGCTTGAGGAGATGCCTCAACCGCGCCCAATTGGGGGCAGGCTCCTCAAGAGGTCAGCGATGCGCTGAGCTAAGCAGCGCGGCTGCCCGATCTGCGACCCGTGGGACGCCGGCGGTGCACTCTAACCTGACAAGGAGGATGAGGAGCTAGCGACAGCGGCGGTGGTGGTGGCGGTGATGGCCATAGTGACGCTGGCAATGGTGGTGCTCATGGTGATGGCTATGGTGGTGGTGACCGTGATGACCATCGTGGCGGTGACGGTCGTGGCGCTGGTGATGGTCGTCATCGTCGATGGCGAGGGGAAGATCAAGGAGCACGAGGACGATGATAAGGAGATGGACGTCGTGCTCGAGAGGGGCGGGCTGCAGGGGTGTACCGCTTCAAACGGGGCTTTGGTGGAAGAGTTGCGCGCTACCCCAGTTATGATTACGGTTACTCGCAGTCTTGTACTGGCTGGGCATGAAGGCGTCCCGGTTGCTGGCGAGGTTGGGAACGCAGAAGCCTCTCGCGGGAAGGAGATTCCGCACGAGATGGGCAAAGGCACAGAGTGAGAGTAAAGTTATACGTTTAGCCAGACAAATAGAATTCTCGCCGCTACAATCATACTAGTAGAGTAGAATTCTGGCCCCCGAAGATGAGCCATAACAATCCCCACACGCAGACAGAAGGACTTGACGTCGCGTCTCCCTTGCGGTATAATAGTGAGTGGATTGAAGGATGGTAAACCTTGGGAGGGGGAGATACAGCCAATACTTTGTATGTGAACGTGTTATGTGTTCATCGTCGAGGGAGTATGGCCCGCTGTGAGGAAACCTGAGATGTCTCGGCTGGATCTTTTCTTCAAATCTCGGACGGAGGGGGAACGGGTCATCGGGACCTACCTCTATCCTTGATGTGTGTTTGGAATCCGAGATCCTGGAGATGCCTTTACAGGCACCGAGGTCATTCGGAGTGTAAGTATTGGTTCGCATGAGGTTCTGGTTACGCGCATTGGCGGCCTCTTCGTCCGTCCGCCTGAGGCTTTCAGTGATCCATACCGTGCCTCTGACGAGTCGCTTGAGTCGTGTTCTGATCTCCAAGACAAAATGTCATTCGAGGAGCAGATAGCCTGGGCCGTCAATCAAATCATCTGCGAACTTGCTCTCGCGGGCGTTGTCTCAGAGCCAGCCTCACCCGTTCACATCTCCTACGGACAGCTGGTCGATGGACACGCACTGGCGGTAGTCGCTAGCGGCGGGCGCGAGATATACCTTGAGCGGACGATTGGTCCTTCACTGGCGCTCGTTAGAGGTGACTGGCTGACCTGGCGTGTGCATCCTGAGGCCGTGTTGGATCAGGCAGCAGGTCAGTCGTGTACAGCGCGTCTCGCCTCTATCTCTGACTCCCTTCCCACTCTTGTTCCAGGAGCCTACTACTCCCTCTCTCGTCGCCAACTTGCCGAAGCCGTGATGGATAGCTGGATCGTGACAGAGCAAATCCTCGACCATCTTTGGCAAACACATGTCTCGGCTCTGCCTGACCATGATCGAAGGCAGCGCCTGAGTGATTCCAGAAATTACACAGCAAGTGTTCGAACCGAGGCTCTCCATATGGCCGGAGTAATCGATGGTTCCCTATACAAGGCGATCCACAAGGCACGGAAGCATCGCAACGACCTCGCTCATCGTGCCAAGATTACCCTGTCGGCGGCCATCGACTGTCTGATGACTATGAAGGCCGCTATTGAGTTTGTGTGCAAGACATCAGTGGCAGAGCCGGAAGTGAGTACAGGTGTCAACTGGTGAGGTTGGCCCGCCAGGCACGTGCCACGGGAGGGCGCGGGTCAGCGCTGTTTCGCAGCCTGGGCTGAGGTCAGATCTTGTTCAGCTTAGGACCAGGTTGCAGAGTGTCCGGCTGACTGAGCAGGACTTGCTTTGTGAAGCATATCACACTGTTCAGCTTACAAGCATTGCTCATCGCATTGATAGCATTGGCCGTGGGTTGCGTCCCCTTCCCTAAGGGAATCGAGACAGAAGTGGATTTCACAGGCCGGATCACTTAGATTCGACATATTGGCAGAGAGGCCAGGGTTGGCCAAGTTCTCGTGGAGGCAAGGGTCGTAAGAGAGGGCACCGAGTGGGTTGGCAAATGCATGGTCGCAGTCAAGGACGAAACCCTGATTTTCGAAGAGGATGGGGGGGAGCGTCGTCAGGCGACCTTTGGGGCGCTTGCCGTTGGGCAACAGATGCAAGTGTCGCTTGCTGGGCTGGTTGGAGAATCCTATCCTGCCCAAGTTGACGCAGGGCAGACCGTGATCGTTAAGTAGCGTCGGGAATAGCCCCCCCAGCATGAAGAACCAGTATTTCGGGGACATCAACGACTATCGGAAATACGGCTTGCTTCGACTGCTCTCTGGAGGGGGAGAGATCACGACGGCTGTTTGCTGGATGCTGACCGCGGATGATGGTGGCGCGGACGGGGGATTCATCACCTACTTGCAAGAGCCGGATGAATGGCGCCACTATGACCCTCCTCTCTTCGATCACCTGAGAGACCTTGTCCTGGGCCAAAACCTCCGGGACGTGCGTGGCATCGAGACGTATGCAATACTACCATCTTGTCGCTTTGCCCCTGGACTGCTCCCGGACGACGCCGACGGTCGCGCCGAATACTTCGAGACCTTCATGGAGATCGCAAGAGACTGCGATCTCATCTTCTTCGATCCTGACAACGGAATAGAGGTGAAGTCGAAGCCCTACGGTCGTAAAGACTCCTCGAAATACCTGTATTGGCGGGAAGTGATCAGCGCATTCTCTGCCGCACATTCTCTTTTGATCTACCAGCACTTTCCGCGGGTCAAGCGAGATCTGTTTATTGAGACCATGGCGCGCGATCTGGCGAATAAGACCGGCGCTCCGGAGGTTTACTCCTTCCGTACACCACGCGTCCTATTCCTGCTGGCACCTCAGGAGCGGCATCGAAAGTTTTTCGAGGCGCGCAGCCAGAAGGTCGAGGAGGTATGGGGCTCGCAAGTCAGGGTGTCAAGCCACTGAGGCTGAGTTTGACATACCCTTTCTCAAGAATCATCCGTGACAACCTGCAAGTCCTCGCGACCTAACTTGACATAATACATAGTCTGTGGTATAATAACAAGTGGGTTGTACGATGATAAGGCCTGGGAACGGGGTCATACTTATACCACTGTGCGCGCCAAAGGCTTAGAGCAATTCGCCGACGACACAAGTAGAAAGGCGGAGACCAAGTGGAGGAGCGGCTGAAGAAGTGGCAGGAGGCCGGGATCATCACGGCTGAACAGGCCGAGGCCATCAGCGAATATGAGGCCGTGGCCGAAAGGCGTCGCGTATCCGCACGGGAGATACTCGTCTACATCGGGGGCTTCTTCGTACTGATGGCGGTCGCGTTCGGCCTGCAAGTGAAGTGGGACGATCTTGGTTCGCTGAGCCGTATGATCGTCGTCGCGGTGCCCACCTTGCTGCTGTGGGCTACCGGAGAAGCATTGCGCCGGCGTGGCGGGCCGCTCCTGAGGCGCGGTGCCCAGGCGTTGTGGATGGTGGCCTCCTGGTTGACCGCCATCCTGATTGCGGTGATCCTCATAGAATGGCCCGGGGTTGAACCGAAGGAGGAATGGCTCCTGCTATGGGCCAGCCTGGGCGCTGTGCCGCTGGCGGCCATCGCACTCTGGGTCTTGCCTGGGCTACCCCAGGGGCTGGCGGTCGTGACTCTGGCTTCAGGCGTTGCCATTGGCGGCGCGATGGTGGCCCATCTGACGTGGCCGGAGATGCAATGGGCTGAGTATGTGCCGCTAGTGGTGGTGGGAGCCGGAGGGTTGGCCGCGGCCGAGGTAGCTCGCCGGCGGGAGAAAGGGAGCCTTATCTGGCTCTTCAACCTGTTCGGCGCGTGGTCGTGGCTGCTTGGGGCCCTCTTCATCGCTGGGCAGGTGAGTTGGAGAGCCAATATCTACGTGATGGATGCGGATGGCTCTAACCAGACCAGGCTCACCCGACAGGCGGCAGGGGATTGGTCTCCTGGTTGGTCGCCTGATGGCAGCAGGATCGCCTTCGAGTCCGTACGCGATGGTATCATGGATATCTACGTGATGGATGCAGATGGCTCTAACCAGGCCAGGCTCACCCGACACGCGGCAGGGGCTTCGTCTGCCGCATGGTCGCCCGATGGCAATAGGATCGCCTTCTGCTCCGATCGCGATGAGAACATGGATATCTACGTGATGGATGCGGATGGCTCGAATCAGACCAGGCTCACCCAGGACCCGGCAGGGGATTGGTCTCCTGCGTGGTCGCCTGATGGCGGCAGGATCGCCTTCGAGTCCGATCGCGATGAGAACGCGGATATCTATGTGATGGATGCGGATGGTTCTAAGCAGACCAGGCTCACCCGGCACCCGGCAGAGGATTGGTCCCCTGCATGGTCGCCCGATGGCAGCAGGATCGTCTTCCAGTCCGACCGCGATGGGAACGCGGATATCTACGTGATGGATGCGGATGGCTCTAACCAGACGAGGCTCACCCAGGACCCGGCAGGGGATTCGTCTGCTGCATGGTCGCCTGACGGCAGCAGGATCGCCTTCGAGTCCGGTCGTGCCTGGAGGCCTTCCTTGCTAGTTTGGGACGTGCTACTACTCACCGAGTGCCTGATGTTCTTCGGCTGGAGCGTGGGCCGGCAGTCGCGGGTGTTGCTCTATAGCGGCCTCTTCTTCCTATTTGTGGGCATTGTGCAAATCAACTCGCACTTTTTCAGAGAACAACTTGGGCTGCCGGTGGCATTGCTGATCGCAGGTATAGCCTTGATCGCCATTGGGCTTGGTGTGCACCGCTTGCGGCGGCGTGACGCCAGGACCTGAGGTGCCTCGCTGGGTTTGGGTGGTTGCCATTCTTCCAGAAGTCATTGCTCTTTGGGGGTCGCCACCGCCTCGCCAGGTAATCCGGCGCCGGAGCAGCCGCCTTGCTGACTTCTCGCATAGGCCCTTGGCGCGTGGATTGGCCCTTCTCTGCAACTTTTGGCCCTGTAGTGGCGGTCGCCTTGTCGTTCAATAGAGGGGTACGTGCCCCCTTTTTGTGAGAGGAGGATCCAATGGGCAAGCAACAATCTGTGCTAAGCAGGATCGGGGAGGTCAAGGGGGTAACCGATCTGAAGGAGCGACTGAAGAAGTGGCAGGAGGCCGGGCTCATCACGGCTGAACAGGCCGAGGCCATAAGCGCACATGAGGCCCTGGCCGAAAGGCGTCGCGTATCCGCACGGGAGATATTCCTCTATATCGGGGGTCTGTTCGTATTGATGGCCGTAGGCTTCGGCCTGCAAATAAGGTGGGACGAGCTTGGTTCGCTGGGCCGTGTGATCGTCGTCGCCGTGCCCACGCTGAGCCTGTGGATTGCGGGAGAGCCGTTGCGCCGACGTGAGAGACCGCTCCCAAAGCGCGGCGCTCAGGTCTTGTGGGTGGTGGCTTCCTTGCTGAGTGCGCTATCCTTCGGGGTGATCTTCAATGAACTGGACCTTATCGACGATGTGAGTCTGTTGATCTTCGTGAGCTCTGTTCTGGCGACCGGTCTGGCTGGAGTTGCTTTCGTCCTGCTCACCACCGTCGCCCAAAGCGTCGCCTTCCATCTTCTAGGCAGCTTGGCGTGGTTTTCGTTGCATGGGTGGGTACTGGACACCTTCTATCCCTATCCTCAAACCCGCAACCAATGGCTCATCTTGGTGATCTGGCTTGTGGGCGGCGGTTTGTGGCTGGCGCTCTCAGAGTGGCTGCGGGCGAGGGGGAGGAAAGACCTGATGGCTGTATCCCGCGTCTTCGGAGCCCTGACCATCTTGTGGGGCACCTTGTCCTTGGCTATGGACCCGGAAAGGTTTTGGGCCGTAGGCTGGCACAAGACGGCGATGGAAGCGATAGCTTTTCTGGCCAGCATCGCCTTCATCGCTGCCAGCGTGAAGCGACAGTCGCAAGTCTTCCTCTACAGCGGAGCCGCCTTCCTCCTCTTGACGATCACCTATGTGAACTTCGAGCATTTCGCTGACAGAATCGGGATGCCCATTGCGCTCCTTATCACCGGGGTGGTGCTCATTGGATTGGGCCTGGGAACGGGGCGCCTAAGCAGGTGGATACGGGCTGCCAAATAAGCGCTTGCTCAACGGTCACTCATACCTGGCGCCGTCGCGCAGATAGCTCAGTCCTGGGCTTAAGCACGAAATCCCATTCCGATGCTCCTCTTTGAAATCAGTGGGGAAGCGCAGACTTCCCTTATGCACTTCCTCAATATCAATCCTCATGCCCCCGTGGCCGCCCCAGAAAAAGCTTGACGTTTGATCCCCTTTGTCATACAATGCCAAGCCCTGGGAATGCGAAAGATGCTCGCAATACCGCGTGGATGAACAGAACGGCCAAAAGGCATGGGATTCAGTGCAGTCCCCGGTCAAAGACTGGTAGGAAACTCTAGGAGGTGGTGAACGCATGGGGGTGTTGGGCATTCTTACCTGCGAGATTCTGGAACTCGAATTCGCCCATCTACTCGCGATGGATTCCGAGGTGGCTCAGGTCAATGTTCTGGAGGATCAGCGATCTGCCCGCCTGATCGAGACGCTTGAGTTGGAGGGAATCCAAAACCTGCAGCGAATTCCTCATATAGAGGAGTTCACTCCCGACTCTGCAGGCCGCGTAGAGGTGCTGGTTCGCGTCCTGGAATTGGCACTTCATCTCAGGAAGAAAAGCCTCCAGGAAGGATTGCTAGAGGCGGCTCAGGAAATGAGTCCCCAGGTGGATGCCTTATTTCTCGGATACGGTTTATGCGGCAATGCCCTTGACAAGCCGGAAGAGTTGCTGTTGGACGTTGGCGTGCCAATTTTCCTGCCCATGGATGAGGAGCATCCTGTGGACGACTGCGTCGGACTGCTCATCGGAGGACGCGAGTGTTATTACGCCCAGCAGCGCCAGGTGGCCGGGACGTTTTTCATGACACCGGGTTGGACGTACCATTGGAGGCGACTGTTCGACAAGGAGTTTGGTAACGTAAGCCTGGACATGGCGAAACGACTGTTCAAGCATTACGAGCGGTCTCTCTTGATCTTGACTCCCATCATGTCGGAAGATGAGATGAGACAAAACGTGGAGGAGTTCAACGAGTTGTTCGGTTTCCGTGTTGAAGCTTGCGAAGGGACGCTACATACCTTGCACGAAACGTGGAAAGCGGCCAAAACGTCCCTTAACTCCAGGGCCGACTGAATCCTGAAGCACTCTGAGGGGGCGATACTCAGAGCTTCTTCTTACAACCGACTTTCCTCGACTGAGGCTCGAAATACCTTCTTCAACAGAACTCCTCCCGCAGTTGAACCTGGCTCCTTCTTGTGTCTTGAGGGCAGATGGTTGTTCTCCCTGTTCTCGGGCCTGGTCGGGTCAGCGTTCCACAGGGTCTGGCGTATCCAGTGCTTTGAGGTCAGCCAACCAGTCGGCATATCGCTCAGTAATGAGATCCACCTTTGCCCTGTCGAAGATGAATTCGTACGTCTCCAGTGTCTGCTGATGAAGGTGTGGCTCGTCGGCGCAGCAGTCTTCCACAACGGCGGTCAGAAAACCATTCTGGGCAGCCGAGGTCGCGGTCAGGAACACGCAGACGGAGGTGAGCAACCCGGCGGTGAGGACAAACCTTTTCCCTTCTTGGTGTAGATGCCGCAAGAGTTCAGGGTTCTGGAAGCCGTCGAATGTTTGCTTGATAATTACTGTCTCGCCGGGCCTATCGAGGGCAAAAGGCAGAGTCTCTACCCCATCCGTGCCCTCGACGCAGGGGATGGTCCCACGAAGTTTGTACCTGGGCATCCAATCGGACATATCCGGCTTGAAGCTCGCGCGGAGATGCACGATCTGTATGTCCTCGGCCCGGCATAGAGACAAGAGTCGGGCAACTTTGGTGGGGAACTGGGGGAAGCTCTGGGCCAGCTGCTCCGTCCAGAAATCCTTCTGTACGTCAATGAGAAGCAGAGCAAACTGTCGCCAGTCGCGTTGTGCATCTATCATCAGCTTTCCTCCTGCTTCTGCGAGTGCCGCGTAGCAGTTCTGGCGAGTTGCCGGCTATGCGCCCCTTTTCTTCTTCCTGGCGACGGTGATCGCCCATGATAGCAAGAACAGGAAGCCTGGCGCTGCTATGAGCGCAAAGTATGGGCCACCTGGGAACCGGCCATTCATGATACGTAACGTCGCATAGAAAGCCAGAAGGCTGCCGACGGCAACGCATCCTCCGAGTCCTTCCCAACGCCAGGCCAGAAGCATCCCCACGCAGACCCCGAAGGGGAAGAAGAACAGCCCAACCAGGTCACGTAGCGTAGGCGGCGGTGCATGCGGGAGAAGCAGCTCCCCAGCTAGAATCAACAGGACGAATCCGATAGTTGTGATGCTCCAGATCCTTGCAATCCAGCGGATGATGAGAGTCACGATGTCGGGTTTGGCCCTGCCGTCATCCATCGCATTCCTCTTTGCTCCAATGAAGCGACCATCCGAATGACGTGCTGCCTAATGTCCTCGGTGCGTAAGGACTTCTGCTACTGAGTCAAGAACCGTGAGGACGTTTTGGCGGTCCAGTCAGCTACATGTCACGGACGCCGGTGCGCTCAGCATTGGGGCACTCGTACTTCGCGCTGCAGTGAACACATGCCACTCTAGTGAATAGCACAAAGAAACGCAAGAGAAGCAATCCCACCACGGCGAGAAATATAGCCAGCAGTAATAGTGAGAAGTTCAGGACTAGCGCCGGGATCATCGCGATGATGGGGATGAACAGCGCAGCCATATACAGGTTGTTGTGGCAAAACGGGCCTTGAGCGCGTTTTGGAAAATCCTTTGGGTCTCCTTGCTTTGCGATCTTTCTCGACACCCGGTTCAAGCCCGACGCGCAAAGGGAGCTCTCCGTCCTGTAATACTCGCAATTCGGGCAGACCATCAAGGGCATCATCACGTACATCTGTACGAAAGCGAACAGGAGATACAGCGCTCCGAATATGTAGGCTGCCCATGACGAGAAGTTGTAGCCAAGGATTATGCCGATTCCGCCGAGCAGAAAATGGAGAATCGTGACGCCGTTGTAAATCAGAAGACTGGATGGTGGATATCTAGTGTAGACCTCAGCTTTCGCACTCTTCTTCGATGACATTTGTTACCCCCTAAGACGTTAGGATTTGCATCAATCGTGGCATGAGTATACACCAAATACACCCCAAAACGAAAGTGTCGCGCAAGCCCGGTCTCGAACAATGCTTGATGTTTGCTCCTCCATTGCCTATAATACCAAAACGAATTGAGAGATAACAAGCCTTGGAAAAGGTGAATGGTCAGTCAGATATAACGCTGCGTATCAATATTGAGGGGGCTGTGGGCACGGTCAACCTGGAGCTGGGTGACTAGCCTAAATGAACGGAGAGGCATGGCCTTCAGGGGGCTGTTTGCCTAATCACAACATCGCCACACAAGGAGGTTATGGTGGATCGTAGAGGTAGATCGGGTTTGGCGGCAGGTCTGGTGCTGATTCTGATTGGAATTGGCTTCCTGGCCATCCAGTTGGTGCCCGGGGTGCAGGCCTGGATTGATCTCGATTTCTCGTGGCCGCTGCTTGTGGTCATTGGTGGGGTGCTGCTGCTAGTGATCGGCCTGGTAGCCGGGGTGCCGGAGATGGCCGTGCCAGCTTTCATCGTCGGTGGTATAGGAGTCATTCTGTACTGGCAGAATATCACAGGAGACTGGGGGAGCTGGCTCTACACATGGCCCCTGGTCCTCGGTTTTGCCGGCTTGGGAACGATCGTTTCGGGCTTGGCGGGTGGAAGGACCCGGCAGTCGGTGGTTGGAGGTGGGTGGCTCATTCTGATCAGTCTGGTCCTGTTTGCGGTGTTTGGATCATTCTTTGGCCAACTGGGCTGGCTGGGGCCTTATTGGCCACTACTCGTAGTCGGGTTGGGCCTGCTGCTTTTGATTCAGGCCCTGCTGCGGGTGCGCTAGCGACGGAGCGCAGCTGGGAGACGGACTGGACGCTGCCGTGCTTAAAGGACTTCCATATGGTCGAGCAGTGGGCGGAGGCCGGGGGTGGCCTGCCGACAGTCGCGGCCCCAGGGCGTAACCTGATCCAATTCCTCTACTATAGCCACGGCCGTCCCTCCGTCGCCACGCTCCCGACCAGTTGAACATCTCCTGGTGTGATTGCCATATGCAATAGTAAATGAACGAATTGGGTGGAATTCCAGGCGAGCATTTCACTTTCGAGACAAGCTATGCTCCCTTTGAGATCGTTGCCCATCGCGGCGTCCCTAGGGAAGTGCCGGAGAACACCATTCCTTCCTTTGAGCGTGCCCTTGAGCTCGGTGCAGACGCCATCGAACTTGATGTCCGATTGACCCGGGACCGGGTGCCGGTAGTCTTTCACAACTTCTATCTCGATGAGGTTACGGCGGCCTCTGACCCTGTTTTCGACTACACATTGGACGAACTGCGGGACGTGGAGATCTTGAACGTTGTGGGCGACATTGGCGGGAGGTATAGAATCCCTATGCTTCGGGAGGTGCTGGAGACTTTCGGTGGGAGGATGGGGTTCGAGATCGAAATAAAAGGGCCAGAACCGGAATCCTCAGAACTCATAGGAACGGTTCTTCACCGTTTCAGACATCTATGGGACACGATGGAGGTTACCTCCTATGAGTCCGCTTTGCTTCTCGACATCCAGCAACGCTGCCCCGGGCTGGCGACAGACTTGCTCCTTCCACGATCGGAAGACTGGATGAGGCTGGATGTGGTTACATATCTGGCGATACATCGTGCAAGGCTTGCCCGAGTCAGGGCGGTACACCTACACCCCACTCAACTTTCATCTGAGGTTGTGTCCGCAGTCCGGTCGTGGGGAATAGAAGTGCACTCCTGGGATGTGAACGACGAGCAATCGCTTAATCGGATAGTGGAGTTGGGCATACCCAAGATTGATACGGATAGGCTTCGAGAAGCGCTCGACTTTCGTCGCCGGATGGAGCCATAGCCGAGTGCGGGGAACTTAAGCTCTTGGGAGAACACTCTGGAGTGATGCCTATCAGCACTTTTGACCTTGTCAAGTACAGAGAGAGCGAGACTGAACAGTGTCTCGTCGCAGGTAGCTCAGAGTATCGAGGCCAGAGCAAAAGGTGAAGCTGAGAAAAGTCGTGAGGGAGAAACTCTGCATATCCCGTGTGAGGAGGTCATATCCTGGGCGAGGAAGGCGGAATGAAGCA
>JBFFDV010000032.1:0-14443 GCA_041559215.1 Anaerolineae bacterium
CCCCTTTCTTCGCTAGGAGAATACCCTCTGCCTCTTTGGACCACCACCTCCATTTCTAGACTGGAGTCATCCGAATCCAAAGTCAGCAGGTGAAGTTCTGGATTAACAATCTCCACCTCGCTGGGGTATTCTATGTCCGCCCCTGTAACAATCCCTTCTCCCTTAGCCTCAAGTCGCATACGTACAGGCTCATCTCCATGTAACTTCATCCTGAGTTGCTTGAGGTTTAGCAACAGGGTCATCGTATCCTCTTTGATACCAGGTATCGGGGAGAATTCATGATGTATGCCATCCACTCTGATCGACGTGACCGCTGCGCCAGACAGGGAAGAGAGGAGGACCCTGCGCAAAGAATTGCCAATGGTGACACCGTAGCCTCTCTCCAAAGGCCCAACTATGAAACGGCCGTACTGTTTCGTGATTGCTTCACATTCTATCTTGGGTAACACTAGATTGGGCAACAATTGGTTCCCTCCTCTAACAGCTTCCATTATCGAGAAACTGTCTACCTGCTATAGTATTCGATAATCAATTGCTCGCTTAACGGTACGTCTATCTGCTCTCGAGTTGGGAGAGCCAGAACCCGTCCCGATAAAGTCTCAAGATCGGCGCTTAACCACTCTGGTAGGAAATGGTGTTCCATCTCGTCTGTCAGATTCTTGAAGTAGGCGTTGTTTTTGCTCTTGGCCCGCACCGCTATCTGATCACCAGGCTTAACCAGGAAAGATGGAATATTGGTCTTTCGTCCGTTCACGTCGAAATGTCCGTGTCGTATCAGTTGACGCGCCTGAGCGCGCGAACTACCAAAACCGAGACGGTACACAATGTTGTCCAGTCTACTCTCCAGGATTTGCAGGAGGTTAGTGCCGGTCAAGCCCTTGCGCCTTTCGGCCTCTCGGAAATAGCGGCGGAATTGTCTCTCTAATATGCCGTAAATGCGGCGCGCCTTTTGTTTCTCCCGCAATTGCAAGCCAAAATCCGACGTCTTGCGCCGAAATTGAGCTCGACGACCATGGATGCCGGGGGGATAAGAGTGCCTCTCGAAGGCGCACTTTGCGGTGTAACACCGTTCCCCCTTCAAGAACAATTTTTCACCTTCTCTACGACATAGCTTGCAAACTGGGCCTACGTATCTTGCCATTTCATCTCCTCTGGCGAATGCCTGTCAAAACAGACGCCTATACGCGTCGCTTCTTTGGGGGCCGGCAGCCGTTGTGAGGTACGGGAGTAAGGTCACTGATAGACTTGACTCTCAACCCTGCCCCTTGCAAGGCGCGAACTGCGGCCTCCCTGCCGGGACCCGGACCTTTAATGAAGATATCGAGGTCTCTCACTCCCAAGTCCATCGCCTGCCTAGCAGCCTCCCGGGCGGCGAGTTGTGCGGCGTAAGGGGTGCTCTTGCGGGAGCCTTTGAAGCCCACTGTACCCGCACTGGCCCAGGTGATAACGTCACCGTTCGGATCCGTGATGGTGATTATCGTATTGTTGAAGGTTGACTTTATATGCGCCCGGGCGTGGGGAACATCCCTGCGTACTCGTCGTGCTCCGCGCTTCTTGACTTTTCTTCGTGCCACTTATTCCTCCTTGTTCAAGAACTGAGGCTCAGGCCCCAGTCTGTGCCATGATAAGTCCGTACACCCTTAAGGAGTACAAAGGACCGCTACTTCTTGGCCCTGGTCCGACGCTTTCCAGGAACCGTCCTTCTGGCGCCTCTTTTGGTGCGCGCGTTGGTCTTAGTGCGCTGACCTCGCACTGGAAGATTGCGGCGGTGACGCAACCCTCGATAGGAACCTGTCTCCTGTAGCCGCTTGATGTTCTGGGTGACTTCTCTACGCAGGTCACCCTCCACCTTGTAGTCCCTATCGATGATAACGCGGATACGGGTGGCATCCTCCTCGGTTAAATCCTTGACCCTGATATTGGGAGCGATGCCCGCCTCAGCCAAGATCTGTTGGCTGGTGGGCTTACCGATACCGTAGATGTAAGTTAGGGCGATCTCAGTTCGTTTGTCTTTGGGCAAATCAACCCCGGCGATTCTAGCCATGCTCGTCCTCCTGTCTTCTATGGGCAGGTTTTTAGACCCGCCAGTTCCGGACTATCCCTGCCTTTGTTTATGCCTCGGGTTCCTACAGATCACCCGCACGACACCTTTACGCCTTATGATCTTGCAGTTCTCACAAATACGCTTTACCGATGGTCTGACTTTCATGATAAAATCCCTTCTTATAATCGGGTCAGTATTTCCGCCTCACCGTCGGTAATGGCAATAGTATGCTCGAAATGAGCGGATAGTTCGCCATCCTCCGTGACTACGGTCCAGTTATCGTCCAGCACTCGGGTTAGGTAGGTCCCCGTGTTCAGCATAGGCTCCAGGGCGAAAGTCATGCCAGGTTTCAACAAAACCCCTCTGCCAGGCTGCCCGTAGTTCGGTATTTGAGGGTCCTCATGCATATCTCGCCCGATACCATGTCCCACATATTGTTGCACTACCGAGAAGCCGCGAGATTCAGCATAGCTCTGGATGGCCCATGAGATATCGCCTAGATAGTGTCCCTTTATGGCTTGAGCCACACTTGCTTGCAGAGCTCCTTGTGTTGTCTCGATCAGTTCTTCTGCAATTGCGCTTATCTTACCTACTCCGACGGTAACAGCGGCATCGCCATGATACCCTTTATGAATAGCGCCAAAATCCATGCTGACGATATCACCCTCTTCCAGAACCCGGGGTCCGGGAAGACCATGCACCAGTTCCTCGTTGATGGAGATACATAGCGAGGCGGGAAAGCCTCTGTATCCCAGGAACGAGGGCGTAGCTCCATGTTTGGCAGCCATCTGATGCGCCAGAGCATCCAGTTCTGCCGTGGTAGTGCCAGGCTTGATCCTTTCCTCCAGGTGGGCGAGAGTGATGGCCACAATCCTGCCCGCCTCTCGCATCAAGGCCAGTTCACGATTGGATTTTCTGATGACCATCACGTAACCTGAAGGGCTTCCAGGATCTTCTGTTGTACGTGTTCTATGCCACCTTCGCTTTTGATGGTGATGAGAAGCCCCTCATCTCGATAATAATCTATTAAAGGGCTGGTCTGTTTCCAGTAGACCCGAATCCTGTTTCGTACGGTTTCTGGCTTGTCATCGGAACGCTGATAAAGTTCGCCACCACAAACATCGCATTTACCCTCCTCCTTTGGCGGGTTGGAGATCACATTGTATACGGCTTCACAGTTACGGCAAACCCAACGGCTTGAGAGTCGCCTCACTAACTCCTCCTCGGAGGCATCGATGAAAAGCGCCGCGTCTATCACCCTGACTTGCTCCGCGAAAAGTTCCGTTAGAGCTTCGGCCTGCTCGATAGTACGGGGAAAACCATCCAGGATTATCCCCGTCTGGCAATCGGGCTTGAGCAAACGTTCTCGAATCATGGCGATGGTAACGTCATCAGGCACCAGTTCTCCCCGGTCCATATATGACTTGGCCATCAAGCCGAGGTCTGTCTCGGCCTTGACCGCCTCTCGAAAGAGATCACCACTGGCCACATGGGGTATTCCCAGTCGCTGCGCCAGCATCGCGGCTTGTGTTCCCTTTCCTGCCCCTGGCGGGCCAAGCATAATCAGGTTCATCAGACTCCCACCGTTGCTACCTCAAGAAGCCCTCATAGTGACGCATCAACAACTGCGCCTCCAACTGCTTCATCGTATCTATGACCACACCCACTACGATCAGCAACCCGGTGCTGCTGATAATCATTTGTTGCACCGGCGTGAAGCTACTGACAAAGAATGGTAGAATGGCCACCACTCCCAGGAACAGCGCCCCTACCAGAGTTATGCGTCTCAACACGCGGTTTAGATAGTCTGCCGTGCGAACCCCCGGGCGTATGCCAGGGATGAAGCCTCCATGTCTTTGCAGGTTCTCTGGCAGGTTCTGCTGCTGAAAGATTACGTCGGTATAGAAATAGGTGAAGCCAACCACCATGATGAAATACAGGAGCCAATAGAAAACCAGTTCCTGATTGAAAATATTTACGATCCCCTGGGCTATGTTAGCAACTACCGCATTGTCTGTATACTGGAAATAACCGGCGATCACCCCTGGAAGGATCAGAAATGAGGAGGCGAAGATAAGCGGAATCATCCCCGCCGAGTTCACTTTTAAAGGTATGTGGGTGCTCTGGCCACCGTAAATCTTAGTGCCCCGCACCCGCTTGCCGTACTGAACCGGGATGCGCCGTTGCCCTTCGTAGATAAAGACTATGGCGGCCACCGTTATCACACCGATGATGGCGAAGGCGATCAGGCCTGGAATGTTAGTCTGCATATTCTGCCCTACGCTTTGAGGGATTTGAGCCGCAATACCACCGAAGATGATAATGGAAACCCCGTTCCCTATGCCCTGCTCGGTGATGAGTTCGCCCAGCCAGACCGCGAACATAGTGCCTGCCGTCAAGGTAATGATGGTGGCGAAACTGGGTAGGAAAGTATCAGCCGAGAACAGGTTAAAGTTCGCTATTACCGGCGTTTCGCCCCGGGTAAACACGGTGATTTGAGCGATGGCCTGTAGGGCGGCCAAGGGAACCGTGATGATATGGGTGATCTGATTGATCTTGGCTTGTCCTGCTTCACCTTCCTGCCCCAGACGCTGCAATGGAGGGATGAGCGGCAGCAGTAACTGCATGATGATGGAAGCTGTGATATATGGGTAAACTCCCATAGCGACTATGGATAAGCTGGACATGGCCCCGCCAGAGAACATGTCTAGCAGACCCAGCAACTGGTTGCCCTGAAAGATTTGTTTTAAAGCATCCGCATCAACCCCCGGTACAGGGACATGGGCTGCAAAGCGATAGGCGACTAGTATGGCCACAGTGAAGAGTATCCTGCGACGCAAGTCGGGCAGCTTGAAAGCGTTGAGCACATTCCTTATCGTTTCCACTTATCCCTCCCCTAGTGAGGCCTGGGCCTGCGACCCCTCCTAGGCCGATGGGTTGGCAGAGCTAGTTCCTCCACACTCCCTCCCGCGGCCTCGATCTTGGCCCGGGCACTGGCGGAGAAGCCGTGGGCTTTGACGGTCAAAGGCTTCTCCAAATCGCCTCTTCCCAGGACTTTAACCAATTCGTCACCTGACTTTATGAGACCTACCGCGGTCAAAGTTGCAGGGGTCACTTCATCCCCCTCATTAAAGCGTTCATTCAGCCGATCAAGGTTCACCACTGCAAACCGAGTCTTAAATATGTTTGTGAAGCCTCTTACACGCGGCAAGCGCCTTACAAGAGGCAGTTGTCCACCCTCAAAGTAAGGGGGGATGTTCCCGCCAGAGCGGGATTTTTGCCCCTTGGTTCCTCGCCCTGCCGTCTTTCCATATCCAGAGCTATCCCCTCGACCTACTCTCTTTCGTCGCTTCTTGGACCCCTTGGCTGGTCTCAACTCATGTAATTTCATCGCTCCTCCGTAAGGAAGATCCACACAGAAAGGACTATGCCTCCTCCACCTCAACCAGGTGCTTGACTTTTTGAATCATGCCCCGGATGGAGGGGTTGTCCGGCCGCTCCACAGATTGCCCTAGGCGGCGAAAGCCTAAGGCCTTTATGGTCGCCTTCTGGCCTTCAGAGTAGCCTATGCTGCTCTTGACCCAGGTTATGCGTAGCTTGTTAGTTTTAGCCATTTAGCCGCTCCCAGAAAGGCAAGACCTCTTTGAGAGGCTTTTCTCGTCGACGAGCCTCTTCTTCTGGGTCCTTCAATTGCTTCAAGCCCACTATCGTCGCCCGCACCACATTGAGTATGTTGTCACTTCCCAGGGACTTGCTCAGAATGTCCTTTATGCCGGCGGCCTCCACGACGGCCCTTACCCCACCACCGGCCATAACCCCAGTACCAGGTGACGCGGGCTTGAGGAGCACCTTTGCCGCACCGAACTCAGCCAATACTTCATGCGGGATAGTGGAACCTGCCATAGGTACTTCGATCATGTTCTTCTTGGCCTTTTCGATGCCCTTGCGGATAGCTTCGGGTACCTCTCGTGCCTTTCCGACGCCGGCACCAACACTGCCCTGTCCATCACCTACCACAACCACGACTCGGAACCCGAAGCGGCGCCCCCCTTTGACCACCTTGGCTACTCTGGCAATGTGAACCACCCGTTCCTCTAGAAATTCTTCTTCCATGAATATCCTCTTTCCTCAATCAGCTTAGGGCTTGAGACACTTCCATTATGGAAAACCTGCCGGGGAAGGGCTCATGCGCTCCCTGCTAAAACTCCAAGCCCCCCGCGCGGGCTCCCTCAGCCAGGGAACGCACCCGGCCGTGATACTTGAATCCCCCTCTGTCAAAGACGACCTTCTTGACCCCCCGAGCCTGGGCCCGTCGGGCGAGGGTTTCACCTACCAGCTTCGCTTGCTCTATTTTGTTGAGCTGCGCGATTTGATCCCGGATCTCCTTATCTAAAGTGGATACGGCCACCAAGGTATGTCCCTCAATGTCGTCAATTATCTGTGCATAGATATGCTTCAGGCTACGAAAGACTGAAAGCCGGGGGCGATCCTCCGTGACCTTCATTCTTTTGCGCACCCGTAGGTGTCTTCGATGCCGAGCTGCCTCTCGGCTCTTTTTCTTGCTCATTTTCTTCGCTCTCGCCACTTACTACGCTCCGAAGAGCCACTAGCCGATCTTGCCTGCCTTGCCAGCCTTGCGACGTACGTACTCGCCTGCGTAACGAATGCCTTTTCCTTTATAAGGCTCTGGTTTTCGTACAGCCCTTATCTCGGCCGCGACCCTTCCTACTAATTCCTTATCCGCCCCATGCACAACTATGTTCCGATAACCTTTCTCAACATCGATCGTGATCCCTGGTGGGGGGACAATCTGAACAGGGTGCGAATAACCTACCATTAGAATAAGCTTGTCGTCTTCCTTCTGAGCGCGATAGCCTACCCCCTGGATTTGCAACTCTTTACGGAACTCTTCATGAACCCCTTGCACCATGTTTGCCAGTAAGGCCCGTGTCAGGCCGTGCAGGGATCTATGCAGGCGGTGATCGGTTGGACGGGTGACAATTATCTGATTGTCTTGCAAGGATATGGACATATCCTTGTGAAAGGTCCGTGACAGTTCACCCTTAGGTCCCTTGATCGTGACCTCGGAACCTCGGATAGTCACCTCAACGTCTGCAGGTACTGGTATGGGCATCTTGCCTATGCGAGACATTTGGCTGTACCTCCCCAGCGTTGCGACTTAATAGTATGGATCATTTCTCCCTCATGAGCAGATGGTGCTAAGTAGCTATCATTACCATACATAACACAAAACCTCACCACCGATTCCGAGGCGCCTTGCCTTCTTATCGGTCATGATCCCCTGTGAAGTGGACAGGATAGCTATGCCCATACCGCTCAAGACTCTGGGAATCTCTGTTTTTCCAGCGTAGACTCGGCATCCAGGTTTGCTGACCCGTTCCAAGCCGGTTATTACAGGTTCTCCATCTTCTGTGTATTTCGGCCATATCCTGAGTATCGGTTGAGGGCGGTCCTTAGTTACGTCGTAACCTTGGACATATCCTTCCTCCCTCAGTACCCTCGCAATAGCCATTTTCATCTTGGAAGAGGGTATTATGACCTGGCTGTGTCTGACCCCGATAGCGTTTCTGATCCGGGTTAGCATGTCAGCGATGGGATCGGTGTGCATGATGATGCCCTTTCTCAATTACCAACTGGATTTAGTAACGCCAGGGATCTTTCCTTCCAAGGCCAGCTGCCGGAAACATATGCGGCATAGCCCGAAGCGTCGCATATACGCCCTCGGACGCCCGCATACGCTACAACGATTCCGCACCCGTGTCTTATACTTCCTTTGCTTTTCCCTGGCGATCATTGACTTCTTAGCCACTTCACCTCCATTTGTTGGGTATCCGCTATACTCTCTTGAACGGCATTCCCAGCAGCGTCAACAGCCGCCGTGCTTCCTCATCGGTCTGGGCCGTTGTGACGATACTGATCTCCATTCCTCGCACTTTGTCTATCGAATCGTATTCTATTTCGGGCCAGACTAGTTGCTCTTCAAGGCCCAGAGTATAGTTCCCACGACCGTCGAACGAGTCGCGGGAAATCCCCCGGAAATCTCGCTGGCGTGGTAAGGCGATGTTGATCAGTCGGTCCAAGAAGTCATACATACGGCGACCGCGCAATGTGGTTTTCATGCCGATGGCCATGCCTTCTCTGAGCTTGAAACCAGCGATGGATTTTCGAGCTCGAGTGACGATGGGCCGCTGTCCCGTTATAGTGGTCAGGTCTCGGGTGGCTCCATCCAGGGCTTTAGCCTCCTGAAGGGCCTCGCCCAGCCCAATGTTAACCACAATCTTGACCAGACGTGGCACTTCCATCACGTTGCGATAGCCCAAGTCCTCCATCAAGATGGGTACGATCTCCTTCTGGTACATATCTTTCAATCTGGACATGATCGTTTCTCCGGTGAAGGTCTCGCTACTGGTCTATGTGCTCCTTGCATTGCTTGCAAGCCCTGACTTTTCTGCCGTCAGCTAGGAGCTTATGAAAGACCTTGGTGGGCTGATTGCACTGAGGGCACACCAAGGCCACATTCGAAAGGTGCAATGGCGCCTCACGCTCGATGATACCGGCCTGCGTACGGACCCGACCTGTCGGCTTGGTATGTCTTTTGATAATGTTGATTCCCGAGACGATCACCTGGTTCTTGTCCGGCAAGATCCTGTGCACGCTACCTCTCATCCGCCGGTAGTTGCCGCTGATCACCTCTACAGTGTCGCCCTTCTTGATTCTATTCATCTTCTCGACCTTTATTCCTCATCGCCCTGTCTCATAACACTTCTGGGGAGAGCGAGACGATCTTTATGAAACCCAACCCCCTCAGCTCCCGGGCCACAGGGCCGAAGATGCGGGTGCCTTTAGGGTTCTGATAATCGTCCAGGATCACCGCTGCATTTTCGTCAAAGCGTATGTAGGAGCCATCAGAACGTCCATACTCCTTGGCCGTACGCACTACAACCGCTCGCACCACCTCCCCCTTCTTGACGGAACCGGAAGGTATAGCCTGCTTGACCGTAGCGATAATGATATCTCCTACACCTGCATAACGGCGTTTGGATCCTCCGAGAACCTTAATGCACATTATCTCTCGCGCGCCCGTATTGTCTGCCACTCGGAGACGACTTTCTGACTGGATCATCGCTCCTCCCTCTCCATAGCGCTCTTCAAGATCTCCTGCACCACCCAGCGCTTCTCCTTACTCAGAGGACGACTTTCGACGATGCGCACAACATCACCTATCTCGCAGGCGTTGTCTGCATCATGGGCCTTGAACTTCTTGCGGACCTTTATCACCTTCTTGTATAAGGGATGTCTCGTTAACCTTTCAACGACCACCACAACCGTTTTGTCCATCTTGTTGCTGGTCACTTGGCCGACCATGGATTTTCGTCGCCCTTTCATCATGCCTCCTCAGTCCCTTGCAGTTCCCGCTCTCGCAAAATCGTCTTTGCACGGGCTATGTCCCTTTTGACCTGCTGAATACGGTTGTAGTTGGTCAACTGGTTGGTGCTCAACTGGAAGCGGAGGTTGAAAAGTTCCTCGTACATGCTTTCCAATTCGTGCCGCAACTCCTCTGAGGTCATGTTTCGCAACTCTCGCGCCTTCATCGGATAAGTCCTCGCTGTTACACTTCATGTCTGGAAATGAACTGAGTCTTTATGGGGAGCTTTTGGGACGCCCGGCGGAAAGCCTCACGCGCCGCGCCCTCTTCGACACCAGCGATTTCGAACAGCACCCGGCCTGGCTTGACCACAGCTACCCAATGATCCACGTTGCCCTTACCACTGCCCATTCTGGTCTCGGCTGGTTTGGTGGTGACCGGCTTATCTGGGAAAACACGTATCCACAGCTTGCCACCTCGTCTCACGTAACGCACTATAGCCCTGCGGGCCGCCTCTATCTGTCGGCTGGTTATCCACGAGGGCTCAAGGGCTTGGAGGCCATACTCTCCAAAGCTTACCTCGGCGCCCCGACTTGCCTTGCCCTTCATGCGCCCTCGGTGGGCCTTACGATATTTCACTCTCTTGGGCATCAACATGATCAACTACCCCCTGAACCTGCGGACACTACAGTTCCTTGAGAAACCCTAGCCCTTCCTCTGCCGCTTGTTCCTCTGGAAAAGTGTCACCTTTATATACCCACACCTTGACCCCTATCCGGCCATATGTGGTGAGAGCTTCGCTTTGAGAGTAATCTATGTCGGCTCGCAAGGTGTGGAGGGGAACCCGTCCCTCCATCGTCCACTCTCGACGGGCCATCTCCGCTCCAGTCAAGCGACCACTACAAGCTATCTTAATTCCGCCAGCTCCCAGACGCATAGCCCTGGCTGCCGCCTGCTTCATGGCTCGCCTGTGAGAGATCCTTCTTTCAAGTTGAGCTGTTATGTTCTCAGCGATTAGGTAGGCATCCAATTCCGGTGTAGGCACTTCTACAATCTCTATGCGGGCCCTCTTTCCTGTCAGCTCTTCCACCTGACTACGCAAGGCGTTTACGCTTACTCCCTTTCTACCGATAATGATTCCGGGTCTGGCTGTATGTATGGTGATGGAAACCTGTTTCGGAAAACGCTCGATGTCTATCCTGGAGATCCCCGCATGTGCCATTTCATCGCGGATAAGCTGCCTGATGGCTAGGTCCTCCTGCAAGAGATCCACATATTCCTGGCCCTCGGCAAACCATCTGGCCCGCCAATCCCTGTTGACGTTCAATCTAAAACCTACAGGATGTACCTTTCTCCCCAAAGTCGACCTCCCTTTCTTCGCGTCTTTATCTATGCTTCCTCAAGCTCGCTGAGAACTACAGTGATATGTGAACTCCTTTTCAAGATGGGCTTAACCCGCCCTCGGGCCCCTGCACGGTATCTCTTCAAGGTGGGTCCCACGTCAGCGCTTATGTGAGAGATATAAAGATCGGATTTGGACAGACCGTGGACATCCTCAGCATTGGCTGCTGCCGACTCTATAGCCTTCATTACCGGCTTCGAAGCTGCTCGGGGTAAGAACCTGAGAAGAGCTAACGCCTCATCCACTGGCCGCTCCCGCACCAGATCCACCACACGTCTGACTTTGAGCGGGGACATAGGTATATACTTCTCCACCGCCTTGATCTCGAGTCCCATATTTGCACCTACTGTTTCCTAATGCGTGTTCCTTTTTCGCGATAGCTGTGCCCGCGGAAGGTTCGCGTAGGGGCAAACTCTCCCAATTTATGGCCCACCATGTTCTCGGTGATATAGATAGGCACATGGCGGCGGCCATCATGCACGGCGACTGTATGACCTATCATCTCAGGGGCGACAGTCGAGGCGCGCGCCCAGGTTTTGATCACATGCTTTTCGCCACGCTCGTTCATCAGCCTTATCTTCTTGAGCAATTTGGCATCTATGTATGGACCTTTCTTCAACGATCTGGTCATCTGCTTATCTCCTCCTTGCTCCTCGGCGACGCACTATCCACTTGTCTGTGTCCTTGCGACGACGAGTCTTCTTGCCTAGTGTCTTTTTCCCCCAAGGGCTCTTCGGCGATGGCATTCCTATGGGGGCCTTACCCTCGCCGCCACCATGAGGATGGTCTCTGGGGCTCATAGCTGACCCGCGAGTAGTTGGTCTGCGCCCCAACCAACGAGCTCTTCCTGCCTTGCCCAGGTTCACGTTGCCCCAATCGGTATTACCCACCTGCCCTATAGTGGCTAGGTTCTCGACATTGATGAGACGTACCTCACCAGAGGGCAAGCGTATCTGAGCATATTTACCCTCCTTGGCTAGCAACTGAGCCGAGGCCCCAGCGGAACGCGCCAATTGCCCTCCCTTGCCTTTGTGTAGTTCGATGTTGTGGATCATCGTACCTACCGGGATATTGGCGATTGGCAGGGTGTTTCCAACCCGAATATCGGCCTCGGAACCGGATTCTACGTCGTCGTTGACCTTCAGTCCCAGCGGAGCGATGATGTACCTTTTCTCTCCATCGGCGTAAACAAGCAGTGCTATGCGCGCTGAGCGGTTGGGATCATACTCGATCGAATCTACCCTAGCAGGGATACCAAACTTATCGCGCTTGAAATCTATCACTCGATATCTACGCTTATGCCCTCCACCACGGTGGCGAACGGTGATGCGGCCCTGTACATTGCGACCAGCCTTCTTTCGCAACGGTCTGAGGAGCGAGCGCTCAGGCTCGGTACGGGTTATGTCCTCGAAGCTGGTGACGGTCATGCCTCGCCGTCCTGGCGAGGTAGGTTTGTATACTTTAATCGGCATGTCTAAACTCCCTCAAAGAACCCTATAGACTGTCCCTCAGCCAGCTTAACCATAGCTTTCTTCCAAGGGTGGCGTTTGCTCACATGGCGCCCATAGCGCCGTGTCTTGCCGGGCACGTTAATGATGTTTACAGAGACCACGTTCACGCCAAAAATCTTCTCCACCGCCTCTTTCACCATATGTTTGTTGGCGCGAGGATCAACCTCAAAGGTATAACGGCCTTGTTCGCCTTGCAAAGTGGTCTTCTCAGTAACGATGGGTCGTCTCAGAACCTCGTGAATCTGCATGTTAATCTCTCCTATACTGCACTAGCCGAGGATGTCCTCAACAACCTTCAGAGCTGCCAGAGGCATGATTAGATAATCATGGCCAAAGATATCTGCCAGGTTCAGGTACTGAGCATGTAATGTCTTCGTCCCGGGTATGTTATTGGCTGATTTCTCCACATTGAGATCTCTTTCAGGGAGAAGGATCAGGATGCTGAAGCTTCCCGTCAGGCCCTCCAACACGGCTAGCATCTCTTTCGTCTTCGGAGCGGACATCTTGAGCTCATCCAAAATGATGAGTCGTTTCTCGCGAGCCTTGACTGACAGGCCTGATCGCAAAGCCAGACGGCGCATCTTGCGAGGCATAGCCTGGCGATAGTTCCTTCCAGGCCGAGGGCCAAAGACCGTGCCGCCACCGCGCCATTGGGGCTCACGAATGCTACCGTGTCGTGCCCGTCCAGTGCCTTTCTGCCGCCAGGGTTTCCTACCCCCGCCCCTTACTTCTGCCCTGGTCTTGGTCGTGGCTGTGGCCAGACGAGCGTTGGCCAACTGGCGTACCAAAGCCTGGTGCATGGCAGCCTCATTCGGCGCTATGCCGAAGATGTCATCCCTGAGTTCTATCTCATCAATGGCCTTCCCGGCCATGTTTCGAACAGGAACCTTCATTTCTTACCCTTGACCGCACTCTTGATAATGACCAGTCCACCCCTGCTACCAGGCACCGCACCCTTGATTGCCAGCAGATTGCGCTCCGGATCAACAAGGGCAACTTCCAGACCCTGAACGGTGGTACGCTGGGTACCCATGTGCCCTGCCATACGCAGGCCCTTCCAGACGCGGCCGGGGGTGGATGTGGCTCCTATGGAGCCAGGGGCCCTGGCTCTGTCAGATTGCCCATGAGTGGCGGGGCCTCCACGAAAGCCATGTCGCTTCATTACCCCGGCGAAGCCCTTCCCTTTTGAAGTGCCGGTTACATCTACCAACTCGCCAACGGAGAACGTACCAGCATCGATCTTCTGCCCCAGTTCGTACACCGAGACATCGTCAATCCTGAACTCACGCAGATATCGCAGATCTGGTACGCCTTTAGGCAGATGACCCCGCTCAGGTTTGTTGAGACGTTTGGCCTCCCCGAAACCCAACTGGATCGCCTGGTAACCGTCCTTTTCCTTGGTCTTGATCTGAGTTACATAGCATGGACCCGCTTCTATGATGGTCACGGGGATGACCTCCCCGATATCATCGAAGATTTGGGTCATACCTACTTTCTTCCCTAAGATACCTTTCATCACCGCTCTCCACCTGGAGTGGCATTCTTCACAGGAGCTTTGTCTCTGAAGAGGCTAAACGGTCTCAACAGGTCCCTCTAGCCACTGCAGGGCTGGGATCTAGAGCTTGATCTCTATATCCACCCCAGCAGGTAAATTGAGACGCATCAGCGTATCAACGGTCCTAGAACCAGGTTCAATAACATCTATCAGGCGTTTGTGTGTGCGAATTTCGAACTGTTCTCGAGAATCCTTGTCAATGAAGGGAGAGCGAGTTACAGTAAACTTCTCGATCTTGGTCGGCAGGGGCACCGGGCCCACAACGATCGCTCCGGTGCTCTCCGCTGTCTCCACTATCCGCCGTGCTGATTGGTCGAGAACTTTGTGGTCATACGCCTTCAGACGAATCCTGATCTTTTCCCTAGCCATCTATGCTTTCCACCTCGCTCTTTTCTGGGGTCCGTCACTCCACGATTTTGGTGATGACTCCAGCGCCGACCGTTCGCCCTCCCTCACGGATGGCAAAACGCGACCCCTCTTCCAGAGCCACAGGCACTATCAACTCCACGTCCAGCTTCACATTGTCCCCGGGCATCACCATCTC
>JBFFDV010000033.1:0-14406 GCA_041559215.1 Anaerolineae bacterium
ACGATACCCCACAGCGGTGAAGCAAACGGCACGACCAGAGCGGGAATTGCTGCAAGGATACCGATCTGCAGGCCGCTCAAGCCGATCCGCTGATAGTAGAGATTCAAGTAGGGGAAGATGCACCCCACAGCGCCAAAATAGAGGAGATAGAAAACCCGGGTGTAGGTGAGGGCCTTGCTCTTCTCCACAGTCGTTTCCCCAAAAGAGGCAACGGCGAGGCTGGCTGATCACTCCATCGCCATGCCTCTGGGTTGGATCATTACCTGATCTATCAACACCCTGGGCGGGAGAGCGGCCAGGTAGAGAGCCAGCCGGGCGATATCCTCGGCTTTCAGCATCTTTCCACGGTCCGGCGCGGAGGAATCGCCATCGTACCAGGGGGTATCGACGTAGCCTGGGCAGATCACGTGCACTCCGACGTCGTGCGGCAACATCTCCAGAGCCAGGCAGCGGCTGAAGGCTACCACAGCGGCCTTGGCCGCGCAGTAGGCGCTGTCCTCGGCGAAGGGGATCACCCCCGCGTCGGAGGAGATGTTGATGATTCGGCCACTTCTCTGTTCCACCATGGTGGGCAAGACCTCCCTGCTACAAAGGAAGGTCCCTTTGACGTTAACGTCGAAAACCTCGTCCCAGTCCTCGGTCTTGAAATCCACCACCGGGCCCCAATGTCCCATCCCGGCGTTGTTGACCAGAATGTCCAGCCGGCCAAACTCCCTCAGGGCTTCACCGACCATGGCTTTGACCTGCGCCTCCTGAGAGATATCAGCAGGCACGACCAAAGACTCCCCGCCGCGACTGAGAATCTCTTGCGCCACCTCCTTGAGTTTCGCTTCTCTGCGAGCGGCCAGAACCACCTTCGCCCCTTCTTGAGCAAACGTGAGAGCGATCTCTCTGCCTATGCCGCTACTAGAGCCAGTCACGATAGCTACCTGGTCATTCAATAGTAGATCCTTCTGTTTCTCTCCCATTCTTGTCCTTTCTATCGCCATTTATCCAGGTATTCCTCGACCTCCTCGAGCAGGGGATACCCCTCTTCTCTTGGGCGTGAGATTACCAGAGCCGCCAGAGCATTGGCGAATCGCAGTATCTTGGGAATGTCCCAATCTCTCAGAACCCCGACCATTATCCCAGCGTTAAAGCAGTCCCCGGCACCGGTGGTATCCAAGGGCAGAATCGGAAAGGACGGTTGCTGAAAGATCCCCTCCCCTGTCCTGGCAATGCTCCCCGCCTCGCCCATTTTGATGATCACGTGATTCGGGCAACGGGCAAACAGACCTTCCAGGCAATCCTCCGCAGAGATTTCGCCGGTCAGCGCCTGTGCCTCGTTCAGACTGGGCAGAAAGATGTCCACCCTCTCCAGTAGCCGCAACACCTCTTCCACAGAACGCTCCGGCCATCCCTCGACATCCCATCCGGTGTCGAAGAGCACTAGTTTGCCCTCCGCACGAACATTGTCCATTAGTGCTCTCGTCCCTGTGAACCCAAGGCCCGGCAAGAGGAAATAGCCGGAGATGAGAACGCACTGTGCCTCTCCCCATGCCGCGCGATGCCTGAGAACCAGGTCAGTGTCGAGGCGCTTGAGGTGCGCAAGATTAGTTACAAAGGCACGCTCCCCATCTTCCCGTCCGAGGCCAACGCTAAGACCTGTATGCACATTCGCGCAACGCTCGATATGGCTTGTGTCGACCCCAGCCTCCTCCAGTGTGGATAGCAACTCCTGGCCAAGGGCATCATCCCCTACATTGGCGATGGCCGAGGCTCCGACCCCTAGCCTGGCCAAGCAGAGCAAGGCGTTACCTATCCCTCCGGGCCGCCAATCCATGTGCCTGGTGATGACCTCGCTGCCCCAAGCTGGAAAACCTGTAAGGGGGTACAATATCAGATCGGGGTTGAGGTTGCCTATCACACAGATGTCCCTACTCATGTAGGGTCACCTTCTTGGCCTTATCAAGCTTGCCCGGTTGCAATCCTTTCTCTGCGGCAACCTTCCAGGAGAGCAGTTGGATAGGCACGATCTCCAACATGGGGGAACAGAACTCGTCAAGAGGCGGCAGCGTTAGATTGAAGATTCTTTTTCCTCGCAGTTCCTCGTCACTACCAATAAGGACTACTTTTCCCCCAAATTCGACTATGTCATGCGCCAGCCGCAGGTTGATATCTCTCGTTCTCCCGTTCATGGCAAACACGACAGCGGTGAAGTCCGGAGTCACCACTTCCAGAGGCCCGTGTCTGAATTGGCCGCCGCTCATCCCCTCAGCGCGCATCTTCGCTGCCTCCTTCAAGATCAGCGCTCCCGCCATCGCCGAGGCTAACGAGGGGCCTCGCGCTAGAAGAGTGAGACAATCTACCTCACCCAAGAAGTCAACCAAGCCATCGATTCTGCCTGTCCACCCTCCGAGGAAACTCCCCATGGCCTGCACAGCCTCGTATAGCCCCTCCACCTTTTGTCTGCTCATGGTGGAGGCGAGAGACATAGCCAAGAGGGATGTAACTGCGATGGTTGTAGTGTGGGTCTTCGAGGCCGGGGCGCGTTCTTCTCCCCCGTACAAGAATAGAGCTAGATCGCTATTCCTGGCGAGGTAGTTCTCAGCATCGTTGGTAACACTTGCCATGAAGGTTCTGCCGCCAAACTCGCCCAGAAGCTTCTTCACCTCCACCGTTTCCCCTGATTGGGAGGCGATCACCACCAGAACTCGATCGGAGATGAGACCCCCATAGTAATGCAATAGCTCCGAAGTTTCCACCATGGTGGCAGATAGGCCGTGCTCGATTAAGTAGATACAGGCAGGATAAAGGGCAAAATAAGAACTGCCCATGCCTGTCAGCAAGGCCAAGGGATACTCTCCCTGCTTTGTCGCTCTGCTCACAGATCGAAGCAGAGATTCATCCTCCGAGTAGCGATCTAGAGTTGCTCGCAGAACTCGTGGCTGTGACAATATCTCCTCTAAGAAATAATCCATCTCCTTCCTCCTCCGATTATTTGGAGGTCACAGCTCTCCAGTGGAAGATCGTCCCGCAGAATCCATCCAAAGCTATCTCCCAGCCGTGCTCATCATGGGCCAACGGTTTGGCCCCGTCCGGGGCGAGCTCCCTCACCTCTGCCAATGACAAGGCAGTGGTGACCGGGGTCCTAATCGACTCCAGGCCATGATTAACCGCCACCAGGTACCCCTCGTTGGAGCGCGGCAGTAGCCCCAGTTCCACCTTTGGGTGGTCACACTCAAAGAGCGATGTTAAACCGGTATACTTTTTCAGGGCGCGGTAGAGTCTCCAAGTGGGTTCCTCGCCCTCAAAGGCCGCTGGGGTCTGCGCCAGGTAGCGCTCCAAAGGATAGGCTGAGAGCAAGGTTTGCCCCTGACCCAAAGCATGAGCCACCATAGCTGGGTTGCCTTCCTGGTCGAGCGCTATGATCTGACCCGCCGTAACGCGTAGTAGATAACCGATATCAGCTGGCGAGCGGCCCGCCTGATAGCGGAATCTATCCCCTTTCTTCAAGCCGTGGAAATCCTGCACCATCTCTATCTCCACCGAGCCCGGTGGGATGATTCGGTCTTCCAATGAGGCGCCAAAAAGATCCTGCATCTCTGGCATGGCCGCATCCCCGGAAAGAGAGGCGTAGAGCGTACCACCTGCCTCCACGTAACTTTGGGCCCGGCGCCAAAAGGTGGTGTGCACATGATTGAAGCTAAGGGAGGTGGAGGTGAGGGGCGAGGGCATGAGGAGCAAGGGCACCTTCTCCCAAGAATCGTACTCGCGGGGGAAGCCAACCTCCAGATGTGCCTCCTTGGCCAGTATGAATGCGCTCAGCCAGGAAGAAACCGGAAGCACCACTCCGCTCCGCCTCTCCCTCTTTTCGGTCCAGGCCTCTTCGGCGGACACATACAATGAGAGATGGGGCTCCGTGATGCCGTAGCGAGAGTGATCGGGGCCGTGAGCGAACTCGTGGGGCACAATGATCCCCGCTTGCAGCGGGGGCAGGGCGACGTCCTCAAACTCCATCTGGCTCAACACTTGCCCCAGTTTCCGCAATTCCTCCCCTGCAGGGCGCTCCTGCTTCTGCGCATCCGTGACGCCGAACTGGGTCTCATGAGGGGAGCGCAGATAGGGTACGCGAGCCCAGGTGGCCTCGTCGGCATCGGTGAAGCACCAAGCCACCAGGCCGTGAGCACCAGAGCCAACCGCACTGTACGTCATCGCATTGTAGTATCGGGCGATACGTTCGGGCGTGAACTGGGCGCTGGAGGCCCCGAATTCTTGCATCATCACTGGTTTACCGGCCCCTCGAGCCAACATAGTCTCGAAGGCTGCGGCATATGTGACCCTCACCGAGAGCAAGGGGTCAGGATAGTATTCGGGCTGATAGAAGGGATAGGGGTGCACGCTAAGGAAATCCACCTTCTCAGCGATGATGTCAGCGCGGAAAGCGCCCCGTCCGATCTCCTGGCTGCTCGTGCCCACCAGGATGGGGTGCTGGGGATCGAACTGACGGATGGCAGCGATCAGGGCATTCGTCCAGTTGGCCGCCATGGCGTCTGAGGTCTCTTGGGCAACTATCCAGTAGGGAGGCTCATCGGTGAGATCCCAGGCCAGGATAGCGGGCTCGCCCGCGTAGCGGCGAGCAAACTCCTTGACATGCTCCACCTGCAGCCGAAGCATCTCCGGGTCGGCATGGGGGTGGCGGCCAGCTCGCCAGGGCACGTCCCAATAGGCATCCCCTACCTCCCCACCAATGAAGAAAGTGGGGTTTAGGTACAGTTCATGTTTCTTGGCCAAGCGGATGATCTCATCAAATTGGCTGAAGGCCTCTTCGTTGTATTGCCCGGGCCTGGGCTCGAACCAGGCCCAGAAAAGATCGAGCCGCACGAAGTTCAGCCCCATCCCGTGCATCAAACGAAAATCGGAATCCCAGGCTTCAGGATTCCACTCGTACGGCCATTGCAAGGCCTCGACCGCGGGCACATAATGGGTTCCCAAAACGAAGAGGGCTTTACCCTCCACGGAAAAGTAGTTGCCTTCCAATTTCACCTGCTTCGAGTCCATAGTAACCTCCTTCATCGGCTCAGGAGAAGTTGACCGCTAGGTCATTCTCAGGAGCTGTTCTCTTGTTAACACATGGAGTGGGGGTTGGCCTGAGAAGAATCGCGCGAAATCATCCACCACTAGCCTGCCCAAGAGGTCATATGTCTGCTCTGTATGCGCTGCGTGGTGAGGGGTTAGGATGACGTTGTGCAGGTCGCGCAACTCGTGGGAAATCGGCAAGGGCTCCTCAGAAAAGACATCGAGGGCTGCTGCCAACCGTCCCTCTTTCACTTTGTCCACCAGAGCTTCCTGATCTATGATATCCCCTCGCGCGGTGTTAATCAGAATCGCTCCCGGGCGCAATAGATCAAGCCTTTGCCGATCCAGTAGGTGATAGGTCTCAGGGGTCAGCCCCGCGTGCACGCTCACCACATCTGATGTGGTCAGCACCTCCTCCAGAGACGCAGAGTTAGCGCCCAGGGCGACTATCACCTCTTGTGAAACGTGAGGGTCGTAGACGGATATCTCCACCTCGAAAGGTTCCAGCAAAGCCGCTACTTTTTGACCGATCAGGCCAAAGCCGATAAGCCCCACCCTCCTCCCTGTCAGCTCACGTCCCAGAGGGACTCCCTCCTTCTCCCGACGATCCCTCATCAAGCGGTCATAGAGTGTGATGTGGTGGAGGCAATCCAAGATCAGAGCCAGCGTAAACTCCGCGACGCTGGTACTCATCGCCGGAGCCGAATTGACGATGACGATGCCTCGAGCGAGCGCCGCTTCGGTATCGATATGCTTGACCGTCCCTCCTACCTGACCGATGATCTTGAGGTTCCTGGCCTGGGCGATGTTTCGCTCAGTAAGGCCTCCTCCCTCCCAACCGAAGATGGCACCGTCGACCTCTCGTACCCTTTCTGACATCTCCTCCTCGCTCAGGTCGCGGTCGGTCTCATTTCTCGTGACCTCGGCAAAGGAATGAAGACGACCCTCAACGTCCGGGCTGAAGAAGCGCTCATAGAGGCGCGGTGGCAGCGCAACGAAGACCGAAGGCTTTCTCATGCCACGAGCACCCTGTCTTTGCTGGAGTCAGACATTGCCAAACTTCGGACCACCGCTTGGCGCATCACTTCCCTGGCCAGTTATCCAGCAGCTCTCCCAGACCCAGGTCGTTCAGTTTCTCCCTGCTAGGCACGGCGGTGACTGGGTCCCAACCCCTGGCGGCGAGATACTCGCTGGCCAGAGTCTCCACATCTACCTCAATGCCCGCCAGATTACCAGCTTCGAGCGGAGGTTTTCCGATGGTGCGACCTGGCAAGCTGAACTGTAGAGGGTTCAAGCCCTCTCGCAAGTTGAAAAGATGACGCAAGTTGGTTATGCGCTCTCCTATCTGCAAGCACTCTTCCAGGGTGAGATCCCACCCAGTCACCGCGGATAGAAAATCAGGCACGTATTGAACGTCCATACACTCGTAACCGAATTGGCAAAGCCCGGCTGCGTTGACCACGTGTATGATGTCGGTCACCCTCTTGTAGCTCTCCGCCTTGCCGGTATATGAATATCTGTCTTCAGAATCCGGTATCCCCAATCGTTCCCGGGACCTAGCGGGCAAGTCGTAGGCCCAGTGTCCGCCTTGCATGTGCCGGGCCGGGGTGGCATCTAGCCAATAGCTGGTGGCCAAAGTGGGCAGATAACGAGGGTCATGCATGGGGAACTCTTGACCTTGAATATGAACAGCCGCTGCCTCGGCACCTTCTCCAATTCTCTCCGCTGCCCTCTGCACCCCATCAGCCAGCAGGTCGCCCAAACCCTCCCTGGCACCCAACTTCTCCAGCATGGCGATCATAGCGGATGCATTACCCCAACGCAGTTCGAGTCCATCAGTATCCTTCGCTGTGAACAACCCTCTCTCATAACATTCCATGGCAAATGCCAGGGTGGCGCCCGCAGAGATGGTATCGAGCCCATATCGGTTACACAAGTCGTTGGCCTTTATGATCGCTTCCACATCGTCGACCAGAGTCATGGTGCCGAAGGCGGCCAGGGTCTCATACTCGGGCTTGTGTCCTTCAACGGCGTACGGCCCTTCCTTCACTCTCATATGCCCGCCGCAGCCCAAGGGACAACGCCAACAGGCGAAACGCCTCTCTTGATATTTGATGACATTATCGTCGCTTATGGCCGCTGCCCCTGGGAAGTCAAGAGAGCCCACCCCCATCCAGTTCTTGACCGGCGCGTCCCCGCTAACCGACGCCCCTTCCAGCCCGCCGCATGTACCATAGTCTCGGTAGTAGTCCACCAAGGAGCCCTTCAGGTTGGCCAAGTACTGTCTCCTGAGATCCAGAACCCTCTCTTTGTCTGCTAGCGGTACTTCCATATCGCCCCGCGCGGCCACCGCTTTCAGTTTCTTTGACCCCATAACCGCCCCCAGGCCTGAGCGAGCAGCGGCCCGGCCTTTGTTGTTGATGACACAGGAGATTAAGGCCAATTTCTCACCCGCAGGGCCGATACACGCCGCTTCAGTTTCCGCGCCCAACTCTGCCTTGAGAAGATCGTCGGTCTCCACGGCGTCCAGGCCCCATAGCTCTTGGGCATCCCGGAGCTCGGCGTTCCCCTGGTGAAGGAACAGATAGACCGCCTTCTCCGACGCGCCAGTGAAGAAAACGGCGTCATAGCCTGCAAACTTCATGTGCGGTCCGAAGAAGCCTCCGGAATTTGCATCTCCCCAGGTCTGAGTCAGAGGCGACTTGCCCACCACCATGTAGCGCGAAGCGATCAGAGCCGGGGTGCCAGTGAGAGGCCCGGTAATGAACCCCAGTACATTTTCGGGACCTAGGGGGTCCACCCCTGGGCGTTGTCGATCCCAAACGAGCCTGGCACCGAGGCCATAGCCGCCCACAAATTGGCGACACAGGTCCTCATCCGTAGGCTCCTCTTGCATCGTCCCGTGGGAAAGATCCACGAAAAGAGTGCGGCCCATATAGCCATCGGTCATGTTCTTGCTCCCAAAACTTGTGAACGATTCTGTAGCCGACTATCTAGAGGGTGGAAAGACCAGTGCATACTACTGCTTAACCGCTCCCGCGGTCAGCCCCTCTATGAACTGCCTTTGCAGGAAGAGGAAAACGATGATCATGGGCAAGGCGGCGATGGCAGAGCCGGCCATGGTCTGAGTCCAGTTCGTGGTGTGATACTCTTGCAGCAAGGCGATGCCTACCGGCAGAGTACGCATGTCCATAGAACTGGTGACGATCATAGGCCAGAGAAAGTCGGTCCAGGCTCCCATGAAGGTAAAGATAGCCAGGGTGGCTACCCCAGGCAGCGCTAGTGGTGCCACGATCCGTAAGAAGATCCCAAACTCTGAACATCCATCTACCCGCGCTGAGTCGAGGAGTTCGTCGGGTATGGACACTATATATTGGCGCATCAGGTACAGACCGAAGACGCTTGTGGCGCCCGGCACGATGAGCGCCCAGTAGGTGTCAAGCCACCTGAATATGTCCATCAACTTGTATAGAGGTATCAGATTAACCTGGAAAGGCACCATGAGTGTCAGCAACAGGACGAAGAATATCTTATCACGGCCTGGGAACCTTAGTTTGGCAAAAGCGTAGCCAGCCAAAGTGCAAAAGAATACGTTGCTAAAGGTGATCATCGCCGCCACGAACAGGCTGTTGAAGAGAAACTTGGCGAAGGGCAAGCGAGTCCAAACCTCGACGTAGTGACGGAGAGTGGCGGGTTGGGGAATCCATTCCGCCGGATAGGCGAATACATCGGCCTCTAGCTTGAGTGAGGTGCTAACCATCCAGTAGAAGGGCACAAGCATGATGACCGCGCTAACGACCAAAGCCAGATATAGACCTGTTCGTCCTCCCCACTTGAACACCCTCGTGCGACCCATAATCATTTGCGATCCTCCATTACGGCTCAATCATAGGCAACTGGCCCGAGGTGATCCGAAGATACGCCAGTTCAATCTTCACGGCCAAAAAACCTCAACTGCAGAAAGGAGAATAAAGCCAATATGGCGAAGAGGATATACGCCACAGCGGACGCGTATCCAAACTTCATATAGTGGAAATTGTCATAGAGGTAAAGCACTATGGATCGGCTGGCATTAACAGGCCCGCCATCGGTCATCACGTAGATCTGGTCAAACACCTGATAAGTGCCTATGATGCCGATAATGTATATCAGTACGATGACCGGTCGCAGGCTGGGCAAGGTAACGTGCCAGAACCTCCTCCAGGCGTTCGCCCCATCGATCATCGCCGCCTCGTAGAGCTCCTGGGGAATTGCTTGCAGGGCAGCCAGAAAGATCACCGTCTCAAAGCCGAACCCCTGCCATACGCTGGTAACGATGACCGAGAGAAGGGCGGTGCTAGGGTTATTGAGCCAGCGTGTCGTCGGCAAGCTCACGCTCCTTAGCACGGAATTGATCAGCCCATTCTCGTTGTAGAGCATTTTCCAGACGGTGGCCACCACCACCAGGCTCGTCATCACCGGCAGAAAATAGGCGGTCCGAAAGCCGGCCCGAAACTTCACCTTCCGGTTCAGGGCCAGAGCGGAGAGCAAGCCGAAGACAGGGCCGCTACCCTGCCCCAGTACCACAAAGATGGTAGTATTCAGAAAAGATTTTATGAACTTGGGGTCACGGAATATGAGCTTTTGATAGTTGGCCAAGCCGACGAATTCGGGCGGCTGGATGCCGCTCCACTCGGTCAAACTGAAGGCGAAAGAACTGATCATGGGGATGAAGAGGAAAATCGCCGTAGAAACCACCGGGCCCAGGATGAAGAGATAGGCCCAATAATGTTTCCTTATGGCCACGCCGATTCGTCGCCCTCTTGAGATCTCCATTTGACTTTACCTCCGGTGGTCGCCACAATGATTCATCTGGGCGTGGAAGCAGGTCAAGGGGGCAGTTCGCCCCCTTGACCTGAAACACCTTGTCACCCGTTGTTATTCTGCCAGGAGGTCATTGGTCTGCGCGGCGGCATCATCCAGAGCCTGCTGCACCGTCTTCTGCTCCAGCAGAGCGGAGGTCACCGCTTCCTCGATCATGTCATATATCTCGTTCCATTGACGGACATACGGGAAGTGGTGTGAGGTCTCCGTGGCCTGCAAGAACACGGGCAAGGTTACCTGGTCGCCAAAGTATGGGTCGGGAACGCTCACCTCGGGGCTCTCTAGGGCAGCCTTAAGCCCTGGGGCAGCCCCCGAATATGTGTAGACACCGATGGCGTTCTCCAGCTGCATCGCAAACTCGGTGAACCTCCAGGCCGCTTCCTTGTTGGCAGCCCTGTCAGGGATCACCAAGCCTGTGCCCCCCAGGTAGGAGCCGGGCTGTTTGCTGTAGGGGTGAGGGGCCACCGCCCACATCCCTTCCATTTCGGGAGCTCCGTCCTTCATCACCCCCATCATGTAGGGCCCATCGGCGTACATGGCGATCCGGCCATCCTTGATGGGCGGGATGGCCTCCTCCTCACCGATATCGAAGGCGATCTGATACTCGTTGATCATGTCGATGAAGAACTGGGTCGCCTCTACGCCCTCGGGACTGTTGAAGACCGCCTCGGTGTTGTCGGGGTTGAGGATATCGCCACCGTTCTCGTAGAGGAACTGAGACCAGCGGAAAGCATCAGGCCAGTAGCCGTAGAGATATTTGTCGGGCTTCCCGTCGCCGTCTGTATCCTCGGCTAGTTGCTGTCCAACCGCCACTAGTTCCTCCCAGTTGGTGGGTACCTCCAACCCCTTCTCCTCGAAGAGATCGGCCCTGTAGTAGAGGCAATACACATCGAAGTCCACGATTACCGTGACCAGCGTGCCCTCGTACGTCATGGCCTCCACGGCGCCCTCAGTGAAAGCCTCACTGAAGGGGACTCCATTGAGTTCGCCCCCGGAGAGAGCCCCTAGATCTGAGAAGCCACCCAGCGCTGCCCAAGTGGGTACCCAAGTCATGTCTACCGTCGCTACATCCGGCGGCGTGCCGGTCGTCAAGGCCACACTCAGTTTCTCGAACATGGTATCCCAGTCGATCGATTCGTACTCAACCTTGACGTCCGGATTCGCTTCCTCGAAGGCCGCGATCATCTCGGCTTGGAAGGGGGTGGCGACCCCGTAGTAGTCCCAAAAAGTTATGGTCGTCACCTCCGCCGGCGGTGGTGTACCTGGCGCTGCGCAAGCCGCCAAGGCCAGCATCAAACCCACACTCAACAAGACTGATAACCTTTTCATTTCTTATCCTCCCTTCTCATCATCCTTGGCCTTTGGCCATCTAAAGTAGCTACTCTCCCAACTGATTTCACTCCGTGCTCATCACCTCCTTTCTGTGGATGCCCCATTGGTAGAAGCGCTTCATGCGCTGATGGGGTCAACAATCTCTCGACATAAGAGTTCGCGACCTAGCTATCATCCAGGCTTATTAGAACGTCAACTCTGCCTTCCACCATTCCGAGAGGAAGAAGAACTAGCATGTCGTCAAAAGGCTTAGGATTAATGAGGCGACCACCGGTCCGAGCCTCTCGCACCACCTTTCCCTCTGGCGTTTTCAAGCAGAGGGTGGTACCAGGTATCGCGTGCTTCAGTCTCACATCCCATACATTACCTGTGACAGATTGCTCGTAGATTTCCATCTTCTCCCTTGCCAACCACCAATCGACCAGTTCTCGAGGCGACATAGGGACGATGTCGTCGAAGCTCTTGGCGTAGACGACACCTTTCTTCACCGCCTGGGAATAGTTGGCCTCATCGCCCTCCAGGACCCCGTAGCCTACGTCAGGAGGGTCAGCGAAGATATGAATTAGACCTCCTCGCCGATATTCTCGATCGATGACCTCCTCCATGATAGCCAGATAGTCATCGGGGGATGCCGTGCGATTCCGGACCCCTTCTCCTAGGGTATTGTAACTACAGAAACCATTGGGGAAATCAGGACAGGAAGGATCGTAACTGATCGGTACCTCAAGAAATTGAAAGTTCCTCTCGGCCTCGGGCCAGGACTTGAAATGCGCCTCTCCATCATCTACCCCTACCCAGGCTTCTTTGGAAGGGTGAAATGGGAAGCCAGTGGTCACTGTATAGTTCGATCCCACGGAGGATTCCTGGATGTAACCCAGTTCGTCGAGGACCTGGAAGGTCAGGATACTTCTTTCCAGTTGAAAGTGAGGCAGCCGAAAGACGCCTTGATCATTCTGACGCAATAACCGAATAAACGTCTCGTTACACTGCCGGATTTGGCGCGTGATCTCGGCCTTGTCGATCTCGGCCCATGGTCGCTCGTCCCAATGACTATAGGGATGGGAATAAGAATGGTTGTAATAATGCCGATGGTCAAGCGGAAAATAGGATGGGAACTCCTCTAGGTTGCGGGCGCTAACGTAGATGCCGTACTTGTCGAATGAGGCTTCCAAGAGGGTATCGATAGCCGGTGGCACATACTTGGTGCAGTCCGGGTCTACTCCTGGGGGGTGGTCAACATCGCCATCGATGACGAGGGGTGAGCGAGCTGCATCTCTCCAGTACCAGATGCTGGCCAAGCCACCCTTCAGAGTGAAGAATAGGGTGCGCAACATGAGCTCTCTCAAGACATAGGAGTTGTCGTACGAGAAGTGTTCAGCCACCGAGGGGACGAACCAAACAACTCGTCCTCCGTTGGTTTCGGTCACAATGAGAGCATCAGAGAGTACCTCCTCCGTCTCATCGCTGGATACGAACTGGGCGAGAGGCTCCGTGTCATTGGCTCGAATAGCATACTGTCGGCCCTTGAGAGGAACAATGGTTCCCTTGGTCGTATAAGTTGTCCGAGTCAGAGGATGCTCTCCAGTCAACCTAAGAAAGGCCGACGCCCAATATTCGGTTCGACGGCTTGGAGAGATTCCGCTCGTTATACCGGCAATCGCCGCCAATCCGTTGCCGTCCCGTCTCGAGAACTGGCCAAGAGGGCCACGGCGGGATCCAGAATCCCCAGTAATCACCAGGTGACTACCGGCAAGGACCATTCGTTTGACGCTTTGAATCTCTGGGTCATCGAGCCAGGCCACGCGAGGGAGGATGATGAGGGAATACCATTCTGCCCGCTCTGTGAGGTCTTCTTCGCTAAGGGAAGCGTAAGGGATCTTCGCACTGGACAGGGTCGCCGCCCAAACAGCATGCTCATGAAGTGCAGTTCGATCACCAACGAAACCTGCCCTCGTTGGTTTGACCAGGGCGATCAATCCCCTCTCGGATGCGTGTTGTATCTCTAAGTCCACCCAGCCACCAGCTCTGTCTCAAGTATTCCCTTCGTGTTTCCACGAAGTGGGTCTAGGGCAAACTATCTATTCCTATCTTGCCGAGCGGCCTGTGTCTTGGCGAAAACCCGCCATTTCTATGTAGTATTTGCACCTGTCACCGCGAACTATCGCCTTGGTGTACTCCACAGGCTCTCCGGTGTCGGTATAGGCGATCACTTCCAGAAGAAGACCTGGTGCACCCTCTTCAACGGCGAGATTCTGGGCCTCTTTGTCGTTTATGATCACCGGTTCAAGCGTTTCCCTAGCTTTTACCAGCGAGACCCCATACTTCCGGGTAATGAAATCGTACAGGGACTGACTGACTAGATCCTCTGAAAGAAGGCCAGGAAACAGTTTGTGAGGCAGAAACGTCTTCTCGAGCATCAGCGGGTCACCATTGGCGAACCTGACTCGCTCCAGGCAGATGACCTCTTCACCTGGGGGCAGATCCAACCTCCTGGCGACGGTACTGGTCGCGGGCATTGTTCTTGCGTCCAAGACCGTACTATTCGGCCTGAGCCCGTGATGCAGCATCTCTTCGGTGAAGCTGGTAAGTTGCGAAAGGTTCCGCTCCATCTTCGGTTGGGAGACAAAGGTGCCCTTGCCCGGCACACGATACAACAGTCCCTCTCGAACCAGATCCAATACAGCTCGCTTAACGGTTATGCTGCTCACCCCATACTGCTCGCAAAGTTCCCGTTCAGAACTGACTCGATCACCGGGCTTAAGTTCGCCCGAGACGATCAATTCTCGCAGGTCCTCTCTGACTCGATAGTAGAGCGGAATTGGTATGTCGTCTCGCCCAGGCACAGTACCCTCCTAACCGCGATAGCTTGGCTTGCGACAGGCGAGGTCAAGTATTCTATCCTAAACCAAGCGGAGATAATGTTATAATATTATATTCTTAACTTCAATTTTAGCACAAATTGGGCCAGTTGTCAAGTACCGTGGGTGCTGTTTACGAGTAGTTCAAGAAAACTTTAAGGTTGGGGGAGTGCTGAGAGAGTCCCAAGCGTCTGACGGGCGGAGTACGGCTCATCGAGCCTCGTTCTCCAGGGTATGGAAACGGTGTAATAGATTCACACCGGTCGAGGTATTTCCCCTGCGCGGTCAAGACCGC
>JBFFDV010000034.1:0-13420 GCA_041559215.1 Anaerolineae bacterium
TATCGGGCGCCAAGGGGTGGGTTACTGATGGCCTTCGCGTAGTCATACCACTTGGCAGGATAGCTCTACGACAACCAAAGGGAATCTCGGGAGGGAAAAGGAGACTACGCGAAAGTGTTGCGATTTGGCCGAGCTAGGGCTTCGGTAAATAGGAAAGTGGGAAGGGTTACGCATTACAGCTAGAAAGTCACTGCTTTCGGGGATACTCGGACTGATATTGCTCCTGGTGATCATTCTAGGAAGCAGGTATCTATTCGAGACGGGCTGGAGGCGTGGCCTCAGCAGGGAGGTAGGGGAGCGAGTCTTTGACGGCGAGCAGGCGTACAAGTATGCCCTCGATCAATGCGCCATCGGGCCACGCCCCGTGGGCTCGGAGGCTGGCTGGGCGACAGGTGACTACATTATCTCCCAGTTGAAGGAATCGGGCTGGGAGATCGAGACTCAGGAGTTTGAGTACCGGGGCGTGCCCGTGCGGAACATCGTAGGCAAGTTCGGACGGGGGCCTGTGGTGATCCTGGGGGCCCATTATGACACCAGACCTGTGGCCGATAGAGACCCAGAGCATTTCGACGAGCCGATCATAGGCGGCAACGACGGCGCTAGCGGGGTGGCGGTGCTTCTGGAGTTGGCTGCTGCGCTGCCCACGCACGAAGTGGAGAACGAGGTATGGCTGGCCTTCTTCGACGCGGAGGATCGAGGGCGGCTGGAGGGCTGGCCTTGGGCTGTCGGGTCCAGTTATATGGCCGAAAGGCTGACGGTGGAGCCGGAGTATGTCATCGTGGTGGACATGGTGGGTGATACGAAGCAGGAGCTATACTACGAGAGGAACTCGGACATAGCGTTGCGGGAAAGATTATGGGGTATCGCTGCTGAGTTAGGGTATGAGCAATTCATCCCTCAGGAGCGGTACAGGATCATTGACGACCACCTACCTTTCGCCCAACGAGGCATCCCTGCTGTTGACATAATTGATTTCGATTATCCCTATTGGCATACGATCGAGGATACCTGCGATAAGATAAGCCCGGAGAGCCTGGAGAGGGTGGGGAGGGTGGTACAAGATCTGCTGACGGGAGACGACTAACATGAGCTGTGGGGGAAACGGAGAAGATGCAGGAGAGCACTGCAGCGCTGGGGAGGAATCATGATCAGTTTTGAGGCGCCCATCAGCGCGGTGACCGTATATGCGGATCGCGCTCTGGTCACCCGTAGGGGAAAGGTCAAACTAGGCCAGGGGGAACAGGAGTTGTGGCTGGAGGACTTGCCCAGCACCTTGCTGCCAGAGTCGGTGCGATCTTCCGGACGCGGCACAGCAAGGATGCGTATCCTGGGCGTGGATGTGGTTCCCACTTTTCATGTCGAAGCGCCGCAGGAGACGGTGGCCGAATTGCAAAGGGAGATAGAGGAAAGGGAGGACGAAGATGCGCTTCTGGCTCACAAGGAAGAAGCGCTCGAGGCCCGGCACGAGTTTCTGACCAAACTGAGCCAGGCCGCAGCGGGCAGCCTGGCCAGGGGCATCGCGCTGGGTAAGGCCCAGGTGAGCGCTGGCGCTGAGGTTATGTCCTTCGTGGATGATAATTTGGGTACCACGGGCCACGAGATGCAGGAGATCAAGCAGCAGCGACGGGAACTGGCTAAGGAATTGGAGAAACTGCGTAAGGAACTGGAACAACTACAGGCCTCCAGACCTCTGGAGAGGAAGCGCGTACTGGTGAGCGTGGAGGCTATGGAGCAGGGCGAACTGGAGCTGGAGGTGTCCTATCTCGTCAAGGGGGCCCACTGGCAGCCGCTATATGATCTGCGTGTGTTGGAGGGCGAAGAGCAGGTGGAGATCACATATCTGGCCACCGTCGGCCAGCAGAGCGGCGAGGATTGGGAGAATGTGGCTCTCACGCTCTCCACAGCCAGGCCTGCGTTGAGCTCTGTGATGCCGGAACTGGAACCCTGGTTCATAAAGGAGCGTAAGCCGCTGCGGCCCTTGCGTCCCGCGGCCAAGGACATGAGGGGATTGACGGCTGCCGCGGAGCCGATGATGGCCCAGGCTGTGGCGCCAGCGGACGTGATGGAGGAAAGGCTGCGGGAGCCCGTCTTTGAGGCTGAGGCAATCGAGGCAGAGGTCAGGGAGCAGGGCGTCGCCCTCTCTTTTAAGGTGCCCCGGCGGGCCGATATCCCCGGCGATGGCTCAGAGCATAAGACGACCGTGACGACGATCAAGCTGGCGCCCAGACTTGACTATGTTACCGCCCCTAAGTTGGTGGAGCAGGCTTACCGGCGGGCCACTATCGGCAACGACAGCCAGCACATTCTTCTGCCCGGTCAGGTGAACGTCTTCCATGGGACGGAGTTCGTAGGGCGTACCGACTTCGATGACGCCATACCTCCGGGGCAGGAGTTCGAGGTTCATCTCGGTGTGGACGACCGCATCTCGGTTACACGGGAGTTGGCAGAGAGCCGCGTGGATAAGAAGTTTCTAGGTAATAATCGTCGCCTGCTCTACGGCTATAAGATAGAGGTGGAGAATCTCAAGAGCAATGCGCAGAAGATAACCGTGCGGGACCAGCTTCCCGTTTCCCAGCACGAGGCGATAAAGGTGCAGGCAGGGCGTATCGAGCCCCAGCCTAAGGAGCGGACGGACCTGGGCTTGATAGAATGGGAACTCTCCCTGGAACCGAAGGAGAAGCGGGAGCTCCGTCTGGATTTCTCTGTGGAGCACCCACGGGACATGGAGGTGCTCGGCCTGCCAAGAGTTAGCGATTAGAGGAGGTTAACCATTCCTAGGAGAGTCATATCTACTGATACCCCTGCAGAAAAAAGCTTCCTGGTAGGGGTCGAACTGAAAGGCGAGAGGGGCTTGTGGCGGGTAGAAGACTCGCTGGAGGAGTTGGCTCAGCTCGCTCGCACGGCTGGCATCGAGGTCCTAGGCAGCACCGTTCAAAGGTTGCAGGGGCCCAACCCAGCCACCTACGTCGGCAGTGGCAAAGTGCAGGAGCTACAAGCGGGGCAAAGGGAATTGGGCTATGATGTGGTCATCTTCGACGACGAGTTGTTGCCGCGCCAGCAACGGAACCTGGAGGAGGAGCTGGATGTCAAAGTGGTGGACCGCACTGCGTTAATCCTCGACATCTTCGCCAGGCACGCCCGGACTAAAGAAGGGCGGCTCCAGGTTGAACTGGCTCAGTACGAGTACCGCTTGCCTCGTCTGACGCGTATGTGGACTCACCTCTCTCGCCAAGGGGTAGGAGGCGTTGGGCTACGCGGCCCCGGCGAGACCCAGTTGGAGACCGACAGGCGAGAAATCGGGCGGCGCATCGCCCATCTGCGGAAGCAACTGGAGCAGGTGCGTACTCATCGCCGTCAGTATCGCCGGCGGCGGCGGAAAGCGGCCATCCCTGTGGTAGCTATCGTTGGCTATACCAACGCAGGCAAGTCCACTCTTCTGAATGCCCTGGCTGGAGCCGATGTCCTAGTGGAGGATAAGCTCTTCGCTACCTTGGATCCTACGACCAGGCGGGTGACCCTGCCCGATGGTCGGGAAGCTCTCTTCACCGACACAGTTGGCTTCATCCAGAAGCTGCCCACGGAGCTAGTGGCTGCCTTTCGGGCGACTCTGGAAGAGATTAACGAGGCCGATCTGCTATTGCATATACTTGACATAACTCACCCCAACGCCCAAGAGCAGAGCAGAACGGTGGAGGAAGTGCTGCGGGATCTCGGTGCGGCAGACAAACCCATTGTGACGGCTCTGAACAAAATAGACCTGCTCAGGGATAGAGTCCTTGAGAATATGGGATACGAGGCTGGGGAGGGGGATCCTGTTCGGGAAGACGAGATCATGGAACAGGTGATCGAGACGGCGTCCGCCTATCCCAATTGCGTGCCTATCTCTGCGGCAGAGGTGGTAGGCTTGGAGCAATTGCTGGAACGAGTAGAAGCGGTGCTGAACCAGGATTTGAGGCCTCTCATCGTTCTTCTACCTTACAGCAGCGACGGCCTGCTCAACCTCTTTCATGAACAAGGGATAGTGGAGCGGGAGGAATACACCGAGCAGGGTATCACCATCGAAGGGAAGGTGCCTGAGCGGTTGCTGGATCGCTTTGGGCCGTATCTGTTCGGACAGGCGAAGTAACTGATTTACTTGACCATAATTGTATAGTGTGAAGTTCACTCCTGCGAGGAAGGAGTTCTCTATGAGAGGGATGAAAGGACTGCCCTATATCGTCGCCGTATTACTCGTGATACTCAATTTCTTTACCTATTTCATTGCTTCCGTGGAACCGCTGGGGAGTTTCCTTGCCCAGAGTAACCTCTTGCTCCATGCTGGGTTAGTGATAGCTATAGGCTGGGTGCTATTGGAACCGGTATTGGGGTAGGGCTCCTAGACAGGTAAAATTGGCAAGATCAAGCTGGGGGCGTCAGTGCTGTGTGCGAGCGTACGGGCAGCGGCACCGACTGGACCATATTCGTGAGTGCAGGCTTTTCTGCTGATATCCGCTGGAGAGGAAAATGGCCCTGGTGGGCGGGGAGGGGAGGGCTCAGACGTCATCAGCGCATGTTCACACTATAGATATTATGTAAAGAAAACTCGCCCTGAATACCATTTAGTTGACATAATCAGAAAGCATCCCAGAGGCGTTGAAGGCTCTGAACCGCGCCTTGTATGATCCTAGCCTCATCGCACCCTAGCGAAGCTGCCAAGTTGCAGCGCCATGCGACAACCGTCTTCTTGGAAAAGGCGTCGTTGGACTAGAACGCTCTACCGGATTCTGTAGAGCTTGATATCGCTTGATCAAGGTCATCTCAAACGCTATACTCTATTGCTGGTATGTGAGGTTAGTCTATCAGGTGTCATCAACGAGCATACACCGAATATGACGGCTATCTGGTATCTGGCCTGTCTTGTAGGATGAGCATATGTTAGTTATGTCAACTTAGAGGCGAGGTTTGCTATGTCTCAGGAAGAGCGACGCAATATTGTGCAAAAGATATTGACTGCAGTAGTCTTATCTATGTTATTTCTTATCATCTGCAGCAGTGCCTATCTCGTTGGATTTGCCTCTCATTGGTTTGGCTTTCATACACAGCAGCTCCAGCAGATACAGGCTTCCTTCCTCCACCCCACCGCCGAGGAGCCGCCAGAATTCGAGCTCTTCTGGGAAACCTGGGGACATGTGGAAGATGACTTCTTTGGAGATTTGCCCGATGACCAGGCTCTTGCCTACGGGGCCATTCGAGGTATGCTGCAGGCTCTTGATGATCCCTACACCTTCTTCATTGAACCTGCCGATCATGAGATGGAAGAGGCCCAACTGGAGGGCCGTCATGGGGGCATTGGTGCCGAGTACCTGATGGCTCATGGTTACCTGGTCGTGGTCGCTGTGCTCGAAGACTCTCCAGCCATGCGCGCCAGCATTCGTACCGACGACATAATCATTGCGGTGGATGGGAACGACGTCAGGGGGCTTTCGCAGAATGAGGCTATCATGCTCATCCGTGGAGGAGATGTCGGGAGTCAGGTGACATTGACCGTTCTGCGCCACGGTGAGGCCGAGCCTTTCGACGTGACTCTGACCAGGGAGGAGATAGAAGTACCCACCGTCATCTGGGAACTCAAGCAAGATGACATAGGCTATGTACGCATCTCTTTCTTTGGAGGCCGTACCAAGGACGAACTCGAACGTGCCTTGCGGGAACTGAAGAACATGGGGGCACGCAGGGTGGTTCTGGATTTGCGTGATAACCCTGGTGGCATAGTCACTGCGGCCGTTGATGTGGCGGGACAGTTCATTGATACGGGCGTCGTCTTCTATGAGCGGGACAAAAACGGCAACGACAAGATCTTCAATGCCAGACGCGGAGGCGCGGCGGTTGGCATGCCCCTCGCCGTGCTAGTAAACGGCGGCACGGCGAGCGCCTCAGAGATCGTCGCCGGAGCTGTCCGGGATCACGAGCGTGGCATTCTTATCGGCGAGCGAACCTTTGGTAAAGGCTCCGTGCAAAGTATCCACGAACTTAGCGATGATTCCGGCATTCACGTAACCCTCGCTCACTGGCTAACCCCCGACCGTCATGAGATAGAGGGCGCAGGATTAATCCCAACTATTGAGGTAGTGCCCTCTCAAGAGGCGCTCGACCGTGGAGAAGATCCTCAACTCGCAAGAGCGCTGGAATATCTTTCAGAGATCAGAGTCTCGTTAGGCTGAATTCACATTGGGTAAAGAAAAGTAGGTAAACCGATATGCGGGGTTTCTTGCGCTTCATCGTGTTCATCATATTAGCGATATCCTTGACCACTGCTGCCTACCTGAGCGGATATGGCACCAGCTTTCTCCTCCACCCTACTCCCCAAGATCTGAGGCCGTCCCAAGAGCTGGAGGCAGAAGAGGAGTTCAGGGTTTTCTGGGAAGCCTGGCGCGTCGTGCAGGATAATTATTATGGCGCTCCAGTGGAGCCGACAAAGCTAACCTACGGCGCCATTCGCGGCGCGCTAGAGACCCTGGACGATCCCTTCACGTGGTTCGCCGAGCCAGTGGTGGCGGAGAGGATAAGGGAGGATGCCACAGGCCGGTATTATGGGATCGGGGCTGTGGTCAACTTGAACGATGTCGGTCGCGTAGTGATAGTCCGACCCTTCTTCGGGGGCCCCGCTGATCAGGCTGGCCTGAAGCCTGGCGACGTTATCTTGGAGGTAGATGGGACAGATACCCTCGGGCTGACTTTGGATGAGGCGGTCAGTATGATTAGAGGCCCTGAGGGAACTCCGGTTCTTCTGATGCTTCAACGACAGGGAGTCGCAAGCTCCTTCGAGGTCGAGGTTGTAAGAGCGGAGATCGCAATCCCATCCGTTGAGTACCGTCTCTTGGATGATGAGATCGCCTATCTGAAGCTTAACGACTTTCGCGGACATGTTCCTGAGGAGGTACACGATGCACTGGCTGAGCTTCTGGCTGAGCGACCTCAGGGCCTGATTCTGGATTTGAGGGATAATCCGGGAGGGTTGCTATCCTCGTCCATCAGAATTGGCAGCGAATTCGTCGCCGAAGGAGTCATCGTCTTGGAGCGAGGTAGCAATGGTCTAGAGGAGGAATATGTCGCTCAGGGCGATGGTCTGGCCACCGACATTCCTCTTGCGGTTTTGGTGAACGAGGGGACGGCGAGCGCCGCCGAGATTGTGGCTGGAGCGATTCGAGATAACGACAGAGGCGTTCTGATTGGAGAACAGACTTTCGGTAAGGGGTCGGTGCAAAACCCGATAGACCTCAGCGATGGTTCCCACCTGCGCCTCACCATTGCCCACTGGTTTACTCCAAATAATCAACTCATCCACAGAGACGGCCTCGCCCCGGACATAGAAGTTCCTCTGGACGATGACGACCTAGTCGCCGGATTGGATCCGCAATTAGATGCCGCTATTAACTTCTTGCTTGGACAGTGAGCCAAATGGCGGAGACGACCATCGTCACCAATCGACGGGCCCGCCGTGAATATTTCGTCGAAGAGACCTACGAAGCTGGGCTGGTTCTGACCGGCTCGGAGATAAAGTCGGTCCGGGATGGGCGGGTGAATCTGCAGGACAGCTATGTGACCATCAGGGAGGGCGAAGCCTGGCTGGTGAACTCTCATATCGCACCCTACAAACAGGCCAGCTGTCAGGGCCACGAGCCCAAGCGGGACCGTAAATTGCTCCTTCACCGACGCCAGATAAACCGGCTAGCGGGCAAGGTCCAGGCGAAAGGATACACCATTATCCCTTTACGCCTCTATCTGAAGGATAATCGAGCCAAGGTGGAGATAGCCCTGGCGAGGGGTAAGAAGCTGTACGACAAACGGGAGGCCCTGGCTAAACGCCAGGCTGAGAGGGAGATAGAAAGAGCTTTGCGCAGACGGCAGATAGAGTGATGGTTGACGTTATCGTATTAGTAGAGTTGGCAAGTGTAGATCTCTAAGGAGGGGCGATTTGAGAGTCTTCATCACAGGTGGGATGGGCTTTGTAGGCAGGAATCTGACAAGAGTGCTGTCAGCGAACGGTCACGGGGTGACGGTTCTTGACCGTTCGATACAAAAAGGACGGCCGGTAGCGGAGGGTGTTTCGCGAGTCGAGGGTGATTCTACTCAGTCAGGGCCCTGGCAGGAAGAGTTGGCCGAGCATAATGTTGTAATAAACCTGGCAGGTGCTTCCATATTCCAGCGCTGGAATAGCGAGACTAAAAAGGCTATTCGTGACAGTAGGATCCTGACCACGAGAAACGTGGTTGAAGCCCTAGCCACGAGAAAAGGCAAAGAGACACATTTCTTCAGCACGGATGCCGTTGGGTACTATGGCTTCCATGGGGACGAGGTCTTGGATGAGAACAACCCTCCAGGCACGGACTGGCTGGCGCAAGTAGGAGCGGAGTGGGAGGCCGAGGCCCTGAAGGCCAGAGATCACGGTGCTCGCGTAGTGATAACTCGCTTTGGGCTTGTGATGGGCCGCAATGGCGGTGTACTCGGGCAGCTCGTTTCCCTCTTCAAGCGGTACCTGGGAACTCGTTTGGGGGGTGGCAACCAGTGGTTCTCCTGGATTCACGAACAGGATCTGGCGAATATATTCCTGTTCCTGCTAGAACGAAAAGACATAGAAGGCCCTGTAAACTGTACAGCACCGAATCCAGTTCGTAACAAGGAGCTGACAAGGATACTGGCCGATGTTCTGGGTAAGCCCGTCATAATGCCCTTCGCCCCTGGCTTTGCGCTCCGACTGATACTTGGTGAGTTCGCCAACATCATCATTGAGGGCCAGAGGGTTGTGCCTAAGAGGCTCCTAGACAGTGGATTCGAGTTCAAGTTCCCTGCCCTTAAGGAAGCCCTACAGCATCTTCTGGCATCTTAACGAAGATGAGGCAGATACGGAACCCAAAGGCCGCTGATTGAAGAGGATAGGCCTATATGAAACCATTCATATGGCCTGAACGACGCCTTAGAGAGGCTCTGGTGGGTCCGGAAAGCAGTTGGCAAGCATCTTCTCTCCACTAGGCTACCGGGCGTAGACCTCCGGCTTCAATACGGCGAGATAAGGCAAGTTTCTATACTTCTGCTTATAATCTAGGCCGTAGCCTACCACAAAGACGTCGGGAAGATCGAACCCTATGTAGTCGAGTGCCAAGTCCACTACGCGGTTGGATGGTTTGTTGAAGAGAGTGCACACTTTCAGGCTGGCTGGCTGTCTGCCTTGCAAGAGCTGAAGCACATACTGCATCGTCAACCCCATGTCTATGATGTCCTCTACCAGGAGCACATGCTTCCCCGTGATGCTCGAATCCAGATCCTTAATCAGCCGGGCGGCAGGCTTCCCTTCAACTGGCGGGTCGTATTTCAAGATGGCCATAAAATCGGTCGAGACCGGTATAGTGGTTGCACGCATCAAGTCGGCCATGAAGGGGGTCATCCCTTTAAGAATACCGATCAGTCGAGGCTCCAGACCAGCATAGTCGCGTGAAATCTGTGCGCCAAGCTCCCTTACGCGCCGCCGTATGTCCTCAGCAGAAATAAGTATCTCGGCGATTTCCTCCCCCGCAGGCCAGGATGAGTTCGCACTGCCCTCTTGTCCGATGCGTCCCTTGTTGTTCTCTTCCACTCTTACCCCCACGATTCCCTTCGCATAGTCTTGTTATGACTCAGGGAATTTATTATGTGAAGTAGTAAGTGTTGACAGTGCTAGTGACTACACGAAGAGAATGAATGCCTAGTTACAGCCCCTCAACACCCGCTCCTCTAGCAGCTCCACAATGCCCCCCACGTCATCCAATCCAAACTGCGGCACCCGTATATCAAACTCTTGATCGGCTACAATCGCCAATAGCTCGCCAACAGGAGAGATCAGTTCCTGACTCCTCTCTTTTCGCGATACCTCTATCTTCATCTTGAGACCTGATTTGTAACCCTCGGTGAGTATCAAATCCACGTCTCGCAGATAGGCCTCCGCTATCTCATCCAGGCCCAGCTCCCTCTCCAGGCACTTAATCACAGCCACCCTCCCAGGAGATGAAAGTACCACAGTATCGCTGCCAGCTTGCGCATGACGCCAGGAATCCTTCCCACGCTTATCTATCTCGAACCCATGGACGTCATGCTTGACGGTGCCTATGCGATACCCCCTACCCTTCAGTTCAGCAATGAGCTTCTCCAGGAAAACCGTCTTGCCCACGCCCGATTTGCCAACCACCGAAATGATGGGGGGCGAGTTCACAAGGCCACCTCCTCCGGCCAGTCCAACATCTGAGCCTGCAATCTCTCACCTGCTCTCACTTGGCTCACACCCTCAGGCACAACCAACAACGCGTTAGCTCGCACCATGGATGTCAATACACCAGAACCATGCGGCCCCCTCACCACAGAGGCGTGATAGCCGTCATCTCGAGCCTGGACTACCGCACGCAGGTAGTCACGACGCTTCCCGGCAACGATGTCGTGATCCACGATCACCTCCACCGTCGGCTTCTCCCAGCGAGACCTGCCCAGCATCTTCAGGATGACCGGCCGCACAAACTGCTCGAAGGACACCATGGCCGAAACCGGATTACCAGGCAACCCAATAAGGGGTACCCCCTGAATCTCCCCGAAGGCCAGAGGCTTCCCTGGCTTCATCTTCACCTGCCAGAAATGCATCTTGCCCTCAACACCGAGAACGTCTTTCACCACATCATAATCCCCTACCGACACCCCGGCCGAGGTAAGAAAGAGATCCACGCCAGCGGCCAAACCCTCTTCAATCTTGGCCTTTAGCTCCTCAATCCTGTCCCTAGCGATCCCCAGGCGGACGGGTATCCCGCCATACTTTCGCACGAGGGCCGCGTTGGAGTATTCATTGCTGTTACGAATCTTGCCTGGCCCCACATCCTCATCTATGTCCACCAGCTCATCCCCGGTAGCGAGAATCGCCACGCGAGGCCGCCTGGTCACCAAGAAGCGAGACCGTCCTAGAGAAGCCAATACACCAATCTCCTGCGACCGCAGGAGCGTGCCCTTGGGTAACACCAACTCCCCTCTGTGGATGTCCTCTCCACGAGGTCTGACATTCTCCCTTGCGGGCACTTCCTTGTATACCTCTACCTCCTCTCCCAGCTTCCATGCAGCGGTCAGGGATTCACTCGTCTCCTCAAAGCGCACTACGGCATTCGCCCCTTTCGGTACCGGGGCCCCGGTCATAATACGAATAGCCGTCCCGCGCTCCACCACGGCATCGGTCGTATGCCCCGCTGCTACATTCGCCACCACCCGCAGGCGCGCAGGCTTGTCTCGGCTAGCTCCCTCCGTGTCCATGGAGCGCAAAGCGTAGCCATCCATCGCTGAATTATCAAAAGGCGGTATGTCCAAATCCGAATACGCGTCTTCAGCCAGAACACGACCTAGACCCTCAAGGATATCCACCTCCTCGGGCTCCAGGGGCTCGAATCGCTGTAAGATAGTCTGCAAGGCTTCCTCAACAATAATCATACAACCTCCCGCCGCTCGGTCTCTTTGAGGCCTGTCAATATCCTCTCTGGCGTAGCAGGCAGAGAGAAAAGACGCACCCCAATCGCATTATAGATAGCGTTGGTGATCGCTGGCGCAGTGGGAATCGAGGTTACCTCCCCCACTCCCTTGGCCCCATAGGGCCCTTCCTCTGTAAAATGTTCAACGAGGATAGGGATTATCTCCGGCATCTCCTTCACCGTCGGAATCTTGTACTTCGTAAGGGTCGCTTTCTGCGGCCTTCCTTCCTCCATAGTGAAATCCTCCATAAGCGCAAATCCCAACCCCATGAGCACCCCGCCTTCCAACTGCCCTTCCACAGCTTGAGGGTTAAGCGCTCGCCCCACATCGTGGGCAGCAATGACCCGCAACACTTTCACTTGACCTGAAGTTATGTCAACTTCCACCTCGGTCGCTTGAGTGGCGTAGCCGTAGGCGAAATGCATGTCACCCTCCTCTCCCAAGGGCACCGTCTTAGGCGGAGTATATACCTCAGAGGCGACCAGTGAACGTCCCTCAGCACGCGCTAGACGTATAGCATCTTCCAGAGACATCCCTTTTCCATCCGGTCCCTCTATCTGCCCCTCACGAAAAGCCAATCTGTCGGGCGCGGCATCCAGTTCCTCCGCAACCACGCAGGCCAAAGTCCCTCGCAGGCTTCTGACCGCCAAACGAGCCGCATTGCCGGAAATGTAGCTCTGACGAGAAGCGGTGGTAGCGCCACCATCCGGAGTCAGGTCAGTATCGCCGACCAGCACATCTATCTTGTCATATTGCACGCCCAGTTCCTCGGCCACAATCTCAGCCAGCACCAATACAATTCCCTGCCCCACCTCTGCAGCGCCAGCCCGCACCTGGGCGTGGCCATCCTCGAACAGTTCCACCTCAACGCCAGCGCTGTCGGGCACGCCACCACCCAGCCCCACGTTCTTGTAGGCACACGCAACGCCCCATCCTCGAAACTTGCCAGCGGTAGCAGAGGCGAATCCTTCTTGGGCTTCCATAGCCTGTGCCACACGCTCTATAGTCTCCAACAGCCCCACGCTCTCCCGCAGTTCTTGCCCTGTGGTTGTGACTGCACCTATCCGCAGCGCGTTCTTGCGACGTAGATCAAGCGGCGAAATGCCAAGCTTCTCAGCCAGGATATCCATTTGCGTCTCGGCCGCGAAGTGAGCCTGCGGTACACCAAAGCCGCGATAGGCCCCTGCCGGCGGGTTATTAGTGTACATAGCATAACAATCCACCTTGACGTTCGGCACTTCATAAGGGCCCAAGGAATGGGTGGCTGTCCTGGTCATGACGTAAGGCCCCAAGGAGGCATAAGCTCCACTATCTCCAAGAATCAGAGCCTCAGCAGCGGTGAGTCTGCCATTCTTCTTGGCTCCCGTCCTAAGTTTGATGACGCATTCGTGCCGCTTAGGATGGACAAGGAGGGACTCCTCGCGGGTGTAAACTAACTTGACCGGTCTCCCCGTTGCCTTAGCCAACAGGGCCACGTGAATCTGCCCAGCGATGTCCTCTTTACCCCCGAAGGCCCCACCGACTTTGGTCTGTATCACCCGCACTTGATCCAGTGGCAGATCCAGCGAGTCGGCGATTTGCTCTCTATCAGAGAAGGGTATCTGCGAACCTACGTACACCACCACTCGACCATCATCAATCAATCCGACGGCCGCCTCAGGTTCCATAAATACGTGATCGCCCCGGGGCGTCCGATATTCATTCTCCACGATCACATCAGACTCGGCGAAACCCTCCTCCACATCGCCCCGCGCCAACTGTATATGCTCCAGAATATTGCCCTCCTCGTGGACCAAGGGCGCATGCGGTGCCAGAGCCTGCTCCGCCGAGGAGACGATAGGGAAGGGCTCATATGTCACATCGATCAGCTTGACTGCCTCCTCCGCGATCTCCTCGGATTCTGCTGCGACGA
>JBFFDV010000035.1:0-13383 GCA_041559215.1 Anaerolineae bacterium
CGCCATCGACATCGACATACCCGGCACCGGCGAGAATCGACTTGGCTTCATCTGGGTCGTAACTGAAGCCCAGCCTCGCAACCACATCCTGGTCTACGTACTTGTCCAGGGTCGGAAGAAGGGCGGTCGGACTGGCAGCCTTGACCAAGTTGGCGTAGGCGACGTTGACGATGTCGTCGACGTTAATGGCAAAAGCAAGCGCCCTTCTGAAAGCGGGGTCATCCATCGGCGGCTTTGTCGTATTCAGGAACAAAACAGCCGTATTGGCAGAGAGCATGTATGGGGCTTCGTCAAAGTACGTAGTCACGTAGCCCTTCTCTGACAGCGTTGCGATGCCCGGGAGGAAGTTGTTGCTCAGGTCGAGGTCGCCCTTGACAACCGAGCCGAGAGCAACGTTGTTGCTGGCAAAGCGGATATCGACGATCCGCTTGGGAGCAGGTTTGCCAAACACGTCGATTCCCCACCAGTTCTCGTTTCTCAGCCACACGTTTCTATCGTCGGCGTGTGTCTCATACATGTAGGCACCCGAGCCAACAGGATTCTCATTGGCACCCGCTGTGACCTCCTCTTCCGTCCTGTCTTCCCAGAGATGCTTAGGAACGATCGCGTCATGCCAGAGGGAGTCTCCCCACGCCTGGTAGAGGGGATCGACGAACTCGAATTGCAGGTGGGTATCGTCGACCACCGTAATGCTATCCAACCCTTCCACCGACCACGTATCGCTGAACCCTAGCGCAGGGAATTTCTGGGCCAGCTCGTAGGTGAACGCAACGTCGGCAGCGGTCAACGGTTGGCCGTCGGCCCACGTGAGGCCCTCCCTGAGCGTCACCTCATAGGTATCGGCATCGCTCCACCCTCCACTCTCCGCGAGGAAGGGGATGAACTCATCAGTCAGCGGGGAATACATGAACAGCGTTTCATATATCAGCCCAACCGTTGCTGAAGTATTTGCTTTGCTCCAGGTTATGAAGGGGTTCCAGTCTGATGGTGGTCCCCACGCTGCTCCGCTGATGTACAGCGTTTCGCTCCGCTCGTAGACCGCTTCCGCGGGCTCGGGAGTGGCCTCGACGATCACGGTTTGCACAGGCCCTGGCACCTCGACTGGCACCTCGACCGTTTCCACGATCGTTACCGGCGTAGGGGTCGCGCAGCTCGCCAGGCCCGCGACCAGCAAGGCCAGAATGGCCGCTGCACTCATAAGTTTCCACATATTCCTTTTCATTTCTTCCTCCTGTAGATTGATTGGCATTGGTGACGGTGTTGTTCTGCACGGAAGTTCTCCATCTTATAGTCGCTAGCACCACCTCCTTCAGCATGATTCGCGGATCACCAGCTCGGTCGGCAGAATGATCCGCCGGGGCCCGGAGCCCGGCTGCTCGATTAAGTCAAGCAGGGTCTCCACAGCCAGAGCTGCCATCTGCCTAATAGGCTGACGCACGGTCGTCAGCGGCGGCTCAGTTACTGAGGCCGCAGGGATGTCATCGAAACTGATCAGAGCGATGTCTTGGGGAACCTCCTGGCCGGCCTGACGAAGAGCCTTCAGCGCACCAATCGCCATCGTGTCACTGGCCACGAAGACCGCACTGGGATGGGCTGGCAGCAGCCGCTGCATGCCGAGCATTCCACTGCTCTCCGTGAAGTCGCCCTCAATGATCAACTCCTCTTCCACCGGAATTCGGTGGACCGCCAGCGCCTGGCGGTAGCCCTCCAGGCGGTCTTGTCCGGCAGTCATGTCCGCACGGCCGGTCAGTGTGCCGATACGCCGGTGCCCGAGGCGGATCAGATGCTCGACCGCCATCAGCGCCCCGCCCGCATTGTCAACATCCACGTAATGGACCTGTCCGTTGGGATGGCGCCCCACGCACACGAAAGGGACCCCATCGCGCAGCAAATCAGAGATAAGGGGATCGTTCAGGGCAACTGAGGCCACGATCACGCCATCCAGGTAGGCGTTGCGCACAAGGCGTTGATAGATCTCCTGCCGGCCAGCCGACGAAGAGAACAAGGAGAGCATAAGCTGATATCCGTGCTCGTTGCACGCCTCGGTCGCGGCGCGCAGCAGTATGGGGAAGAAGGGGTCGGTGAAGAGCGTTGTCACCGCTTCGGGGATAACCATGCCGATGATCTGGGTGCGCTTGGTAACTAGGCTCCGGGCAATGGCATGAGGTTGGTAGCCGGATTTACGAATAGCCTCCCAGACCCGCTCTCTCGTCTCAGGCCGCACATTGGGGTGGTCGTTCATCACGCGTGAAACGGTTGAACGGGACACCCCTGCCAACTGGGCAACTTCTTCCAGTGTTCGGGCCATCTGCAGCTCCTGGGAGCGCTCCCAAGAAAACTCAAAAAAACACCTGTCCGTCACTACTGAAGCGAGCCTCTCAAGGCAGTTGTTGGGAGCGCTCTCAATATCATTATACCAGAAATTCGAACGTTTGTCAAGCTTTTCTTCCTTAAATTTTTCGAAGTTGGCAGACATCAGAAGTGACTACAAAAGACTGAAGTGTGCTGCATTTCATAACGAACTGTGCCTGGGGATTCGCATATGCGCAGCATACTCCCGGCAAACCCTGGTGACACTGCAAGCTGGGCTCAGTTATCATGGAGCACCATCTGAAGCCGAATCAGTATCGTCTCCACGCGGGTATTGAGATATTCCACTCCGCTCAGGGCAGGCCCCTCGTGTGCTTCATACCCCTTTATCTTGGGGCCTGCGCAGCGGTCAGCCGCAAGCGCGAAAACTGGAACAGTGTGCGAAGAAATCTCCCGACTGCCGGATACTGACCTAGGCCGAGCATTGCACCACACCCCCAAGCCCCAGGCTGGCAAAGTCTGGGAAATCAGAAGACCAAGACGAAGGTCAAGTCATTGACATTGGTGTTGGTAGGGCCGGTGATGATGAGATCGCCCAGCGCCTCGAAAAAGTGATAGGAATCGTTGTTGTCCAGGTAGTCGCTCGCGGATAGACCCTTGTCCCTGGCTCGCTGGATGGTGGAGCCGTCGGCGATAGCTCCGGCGGCATCGGTGGGTCCATCGGTGCCGTCGGTGGCCAACGCGACAATCACAGCCTCATCCAAGCCCTCTATCTGAATGCCGGCAGCGAGGGCGAGTTCCTGATTGCGGCCTCCTTTACCCTCGCCACGGATAGTCACCGTGGTCTCACCCCCTGCTACTACACAGGCTGGGCGGGCCAGCGGCTGTCCAGAATGGAGTATCTCTTTGGCCACAGCGGAGAAGAGGTGTGCCACCTCGCGCGCCTCCCCTTCCAGGAAGGTGGAGAGCAGCATCGTATGGAAGCCTAGATCTTCAGCCCCCCCCATGGCTGCCTGCGCGGCAACCTCGTTGCTGGCGATGATTAGGTTATGAGTCTTCGCGAACACGGGATCACCTTCCTTGGGCGTTTCGGGAATCATTCCCTCTTTGCCGCGGCGCAGGTGCTGCACGATGGAGGGGGGAAGCTCATCCAGGAGCCCGTATCTCTCGACGATGCCATAGGCTTGGGCGAAGGTGCTGGAATCCGGCACGGTGGGACCCGAGGCGATGACATCTAAAGGGTTGCCTACCACATCGGAGAGGATAAGAGAAACCACCTCAGCCGGATAGGCCAGTCGCGAGAGATTGCCCCCCTTGATCTGGGAGAGATGCTTGCGTATAGTGTTTATCTCGTTGATGGTGGCCCCACAGCGTAGCAAGGCCGCCGTAAGGGCTTCCATGTCAGCAAGGGTGATGCCTTCCACGGGTAAGGTCATCAGGGCGGAGCCGCCGCCCGAGATCAGACAGATTACCAAATCGTGGTGCGATGCCCTGCTGGCCAGTTTTACCATCTCCGTGGCCCCTGTCATGCCAGCAGCATCGGGGATAGGGTGTCCTGCCTCGTTGATGCGAACGACCCGCGTTTCCGCCAGATAGCCGTACTTGGTGTTAATCAGTCCCGCTGTGAGGCGACCACCCAGTATCTCCTCTGCGGCCTTGGCCATGGAACCACCAGCTTTACCCCCGCCGATGACGTAGATATTGCGGTACTTCTTCAGATGGTAGATGCGCGCGCCGATGCGTAGCTCATCGCCCCTCAAGAACATATGCCGCTTTACGGCATTGATGGGATCCACCGCTGCTAAAGCTGCCGACAGGATCGGCAGGATTTTCTCCCGCCTTTGGCGTGTTTTTCCGCTCTTCAGCAAACGCGGGTCAAACTGGATGGTCACTGCTCCTCCTCTGTTTTTGCTGTAGCCAACCCCTTGTGAAGCAACTGCACTACATCCATCACCTTGATCCTAACACTCTCACGGCGTGCCGCCATGACCAGGGTTCGTTCGCATTGTTGGCAAGCACTGACGATGACCTCCGCTCCCACGGCTACAGCTTGCTCCAAACGAAGCCTGGCTACCTTCCCCGAAAGCCCAACATCCAGACTCTCCAGATTTCCGCCACCTCCGCAGCACAAGGCGTTTTCCCTGTGATCCTCCATCTCCACAAAGTCGAGACCCGGAATGGCCTTGATTATCCGGCGCGGCGCATCATAAATCTCGCTCTTCCTCCCCAGGTCGCAGGGGTCATGATAAGTAACACGCATGTTGAGGGTACAGAGGGGTATCTGACCCGCCTCGACGAGTTGGGCCAGGAACTCCGTAGAGTGAAGAATCTGGAAGTAACTAGCGGGATAGTGAGACTTCCACATATGGTAGCAGGAGGGACAGGTAGTAACCAGCGTTTTGGCGCCCAGAGCCTTGACCCTATCCAGATTGTGCGTTATCAGTTCAGAGACCGGAAGGCCAGCCGACAGCAACGGATAACCGCAGCACCATTCTTCCGGGCCCAAGGTGGTGAAGTCCACTTTGGCTGCTTGCAGAATCTCCACCAGATCCTGCAGAATGCCATAGGCCATGGGATAGAGGGCGGACACACAGCCGGTGAATAGGACAACCTCAGCGCTATCTTTCCCTACCAGACCTTCCGGCTTGGCCTCCAGGTTCTCGGCCCATAAGAGACGGTTTTCGCTAGGTTCGCCGGAGATGTTGTGCGTAGCTCTGACTCGCTGCTCGAGCTCGGCTAGCTCTGCGGGTAGGAACTCGCTATCAGCGATAACCTCCCTGGCCGTGGCAAATATCTCGTCGGTGCGCACCCCTCCCGGACAACTGAGAAGACAGGACTGGCACTCAGTACATTGGTAGATGTAGCGGCTGATCAATTCTGAGAGAGGAAGCCTGCCTTCGCTCACGGCCCGCAACAACTGTATCCTGCCCCGAGCTGTGGCTGGTTCACGACGCAGCACATCATAGATGGGGCAGGCAGCCTGACAGTAGCCGCAACGGTTGCAACGCAGCATCTCTTCCCGATGTTGACGTAGCTTGTCGAGATTCGCCATCGATAGATTACTTGATAGCCATCAACTCCCTCACTGCCGAAGCGATCCTTGCAGCCGTGAGGCCATACATCTCCAAAAGTTCATCCGGCTTGCCGGAGCGGGCGTACTGGTCCCTGATGGCTATGAACCGCATAGGTACAGGGCGATTCTCCACAACCACGCGGGCCACTGCGCTTCCCAGCCCTCCATGGAGCAGATGTTCCTCGGCGCTGACGATAGCTCCCGTCTCTTGCGCGGCCTCCTTGACCGCCTCCTCATCCAGCGGCTTCACCGTGTGCATATCCAGCACTTTGGTCGAGATGCCCTCATTCTCCAGGAGCGCCACTGCCTCCAGTGCACGAGATACCATCAGCCCATTGGCGATAATGGTGGCATCATCTCCCTCTAGTAATGTGATGGCCTTGCCGATGGTGAAATCGGAGCATTCTTCGTAGCATAGGGGCACCGCTGGACGAGTCAACCTCATGTATACGGGACCCGCATGTTCTGCAGCGGCACGCACCGCTTCCTCTGTTTCTCTGGCGTCGGCGGGGACGATCACAGTAAAATTGGGCAGAGCGCAGGCCAGGGCGATGTCCTCTATGGCGTGATGGGAAGCGCCGTCCTCGCCTACGGTGATTCCTCCGTGGGTCGCCACCACCTTGACGTTGAGGCCTGGATAGGCTACAGACATCCTCAATTGGTCAAAACTACGACAGGTGGCGAAAACAGCGAAGGTGCTGGCGAAAGGGATTTTGCCACAACTTGCCAGCCCGGCTGCGGTGCCTATCATGTTGGCTTCGGCGATGCCCATCTCGAAGTGTCGCTCGGGGAACTCAGCCGCGAACAACCCAGTTTTTGTTGACTCCGCGAGATCGGCATCGAGAACCACGATGTCCTTGTTCTTGCGGCCCAGCTCGAGCAAGGCGCGACTATACGCTTCGCGAGTAGAAAGTAATTGGGTCAATAACGGAAAGCCCTCGCTCTTGAGAGATAGATGATTTGTCCGCTAATACTAGCAAGGCCCTGGGTACTGAATCTCGCAGAATCTGCATCTCTCCTCGGTTCTTATCTCCCCAAGCCCCTGCTCCATCTCATCTCGGTCTGGCGCATTGCCATGAAAATGAAGATTAGATTCCATGAAAGAAACGCCCTTGCCCTTGATGGTGTGGGCGATGATCATCGTCGGCTGCCCCTTGATCCCTTGAGCACCCGCCAGCGCCTGCAAGATGGCTTCCATATCGTGGCCATCTATCTCCAAGACATGCCAGCCGAAGGCCAGCCATTTATCAGCCACCGGCTCCAAGGTCATCACATCTTGGGTCCAGCCGTCTATCTGCTGCCGGTTGCGATCTAATATGGCGGTCACATTGTCCAACTCATAATGAGCGGTTGCCATGGCCGCTTCCCATACCTGACCCTCGTCTATTTCGCCGTCGCCCAGGAGGACATACACCCGGTAGGTCTTACCGTCCAGCCTGCCGGCCAGGGCCATCCCGTTGGCGATGGAAAGCCCTTGTCCCAGAGAACCGGTTGAGGCTTCCACACCGGGCAGTTCTGCCATATGGGGATGTCCCTGCAAAGGGCTGTCAAGCTTCCGAAGCCTGTACAGGAGTTCGAAGGGGAAATAGCCGCTTTCCGCCAGGACAGCGTACAGAAGAGGAGCAGCATGGCCTTTGCTGAGCACAAAGCGATCTCTGTCCTCCCAGCACGGGTTGCTCGGATCATGATGCATGACCCTGAAGTAGAGAGCCGCTACGATATCTGCCGCTGATAAGGAACCGCCTGGGTGACCAGAACCAGCAGTGCCCGTCATACCGATGATGTGACAGCGCAGGCATCGCGCTTTCCCTTGCAACTCAGATACGGACAGCTTCTCCTGTTTCATGTCTTGTTTTTGTATTGTATCAAAACCGAGCGTTGATTGCAAAAGGTCATTGACTCGTCAGGTGGGGCGCGTCGTTATTGCTGGGGTGGTGGTAGTCAGCCAGCGAGGGATCACTCTCTAGCTTGAAGTCATCCCAACGTTTCCCTTTCGATCTTTTGCAGGGAATAGTTTTCTCTCATCATGTAGAAGATACCCAGCAGGGTTAGTGGCAGGAAGGTCACCGCATGAAGGGCGAAGGCATAGCTCAAGGCCAATTCTCGCTCGACATTGAAGATGAGCAAGGTGCTCACGATAAGCCAATGATATACCCCTATATAGCCAGGCGAGGAGGGGACAGTCATCCCCAGGCTGGTGACGCATAGGAGCAGGACCGCCGCTGAAGGGGGGGCATCGATGTGAAAGGCGAACATCACGAACAGGATGAATAGCCCACTGGTTATCCACACCGCAAGAGACCAGGCCCATAGAGATATATTCCTTTGTGGTGAACGCAGAACGTCGAAACCACTCAAGGCCGAGTCGAGAGAGCCCAGTATCCGCTCCCCGCTTACGCGCGGAATACGCTTCAAGAAGGAGGAGGTTACGCTTAGCGTTTTTTCCCTTTGATATGTCAAGGCGAGGATCAGGGCGAAAAGACAGAGGAAAATGGGAGCCATAATCAGGGCCGGTCGCTGAACCCATGAAGGCAAGGTCACAAAGGGGAGAAGCAAGACCAGGAAGAGAAGGAGGGTGAGGATGTCGAGGACTTTCTCCACCACGATGGTGGAAAGGGCAAGCGATTTGCTCAGCCTTTCGGTCTCGCCAATCACATAGGCCCTTGCGAGTTCACCCAGTCTGGCAGGGAAAATGGTGTTCAAAGCGTAGCTGATCATCAAAGCGGAGAAGAGTTTCTCTCGCCGTATCCTCTTGTAATCGCCAGGGAACAGGAGTTGCCAACGGAAAACCTTGCTGGCCAGAGTGCCGGCATAGGGCAGCAAGGCGGGCAGCAGCCAGAGATAATTTGCCTCTCTGAGGGACGTCAACACCTCTCGAAAGTCTATGTTCCATAGAACAAGGATAAGACAGATCAAACTTATGGCTATCCCCAGCCAGAACCGCCAGTTTTTCATTAAGGGTCCCTACTAAACGATGTTTCTCCACGATGAAGCAGTGTAAACATAATGCCGCTCCGGTCTTGCATGGTCAATGCCAAAGGGTCGCCAACCCTATAAAAAGAAATCGGTGAAGAACGAGAGAGAATAATATCCGGCCAGTGCGAAAATCACATCCTTGAGCGTCTTGCCTATCCAGGCTGCCAGAAAAAACCACCGCCCGGGGAAGCGGGAGGCACCAGCGGCGATGCCTGCCAGGTCAAAGAAAGGGTTGGGAATGGCGGACAGGATGAGAATAGTTAAGAAACCATTGCGTCGCATCCAATTCTCGAAGCGGATATAGAGGCTTTGCCTCTCTACGAGGCCCTGACCTGCGTATCCTGTTAGATAGCCCGTTGCTTCCCCTATAGCATCACCCAAGCCAGCTACCAACCCTACCAGGATAGGGTTCCAGATGCTTCCTCCAACATAGACAATGGCCAGTCCAGGGACTGGCAAGATGACTGTGGCGCTACCTAGCAAGGTGGTGATGAAGATCCCCAGGTAGCCGTACCTTTCATACTGGGCCAGCCGGTCCCGGATAAGCAAGATGGCAACAGTGATCAGGACGACGATGAGCAACGCTGCCAGGCGCTGAAGGCGTACCGTTCTCTTCGAACTGGCCTTGGTGATCTGAGCGTTTGACACAACCCAGCTCCTTCGCTATATCAAAAACGTTCCCGCATGAATTCCAGAATCACGCCGTCCAGCAATTCGTCATCTCGCCACCGTTCCTCCAGGTTCTCGGTGTTCACGAAATCCCTCAAGGCTTTCTTCATGGGCTCATCATAGATACCGTTGAGAGGACCTTCATAGTAACCGGTTCGCTGAAGTGTCTGCTGTATCTCTTTGGCGACTGCTCCCTCAATCTTTACCAGTTTCGCGGGGTCGGTCTCGAAGAAGTATAGCTCATATAGCTTCAATAAGCGGGCCAGTTCATCTATGGGCGAGGGGTGATCGTCCACGCGCAGATCCACATAGCGGTCATTAAACCCTCCATACCCGCCTCCCTTCCTCACCACCAAAAGCGCCGCCGATTGCTGACCTCTTCGATCGCCTCCGGCTGCCTGTCCCGCCGTCAGTGCGGCCAGGAGTCGGTCAGCTAACGTCCCCGGGGTTTCTTCGAAAGCATGGGCCATGGCTGTTACCGTGTCCTCACTCACCAGGATATTGCCCTGGCAGGTGTAATTCTCCCCGGTGATATGTCCCGCCCAGGCGTAGCACTCGTCACCAGTGAAGGCCGCTGCATTGCCCCTGGCATCCGCCACACCTACCTGTCTCAACGCTCTATCGCTATCTTCTTCGGTAAGCTTGGCCACGACCTCCTGGGCTGACACTCCCTCCCCCATCATCTGCAGGCCACGAGGTCCGTAGGAAGTATTAGCCCAGGATTGTGTAGCGACCGCCCCCACACCGGCCTTGGCCCAGGGCACCACGCTACCTACGGCCAGAAACTTGGACTGGACGGCTACTCCCAGATCTCCGTTCTGGGGATCATAGGCCACTATGGAAAAGGTTCCCGTGCCTTTTCTACGAGTTCTCATCTCTCATGTCTCCTTATGTTTGCATTTTAGCATATGTGCTCATGGCAGCACAAAGCACCGGCCAGAATGGCGTTGCGCAGCAGAAGCCCGGGGAGCACGAGGGGTGTTCCTTCGACTGCGCTCAGGACAGGCCCGTCGTCCTTTATTCCCCCCTACATATTGCGTCTTGGGCCTAATTGCTGCGTAAGCCCCGTAATGATCAGTGAAAATAGGGTACGATGAACCAGTATAGACAAACCAAATCCAGGAGCAGGAAGCCTGAATAGAAGAGGGAGAACACCAATCCGTGCGTGACAGGGTTAAGCAGGGCAGCAAAGCCCTCAGGAAGGGGGAGGCGGGTTATCAACCGGACGAAGGTGTTCACCCATTCTCGCAGTCCCAAGGCGAAGGCCAAACCGATGGGCACCAAGGCGGGGAAGAGGTACCTTCCCTGGTGCTGCACAAACTTGAAATTGTAGGAGATGTGTTCAGCTGTGACGACGACGAGAATCAGGAGTAAGAGGCCCAGTGCCCACCATTGAAAAGAGGTAAGGCGTTTGGGGTCTCGAGCGATGCGTGCTAGAAAGAGAACGAACCCCAGACCCACAAGGATGGAGACGATAGCCAGCAGTGTGTAGAGGCGTGAATCCACCAGGATGCCCATCCAGCCGAACTGAGCCCAGAAGCTGTGGAAGGAGGTAGTGAAGAAATCCTGAATTACCTTTGAAAGGCCGTATTGGCTGATCCACTGCGCGGTCGTAGGCTGCCCAATCACGATGGAATCATGCCTTTGCCAGCCGAAAAGGTCCAGATCGCCGTAGGTAAGCAGGTTGCGCAAGAACCACCAACTGGAAAGCATGGCCAGCCCGAATATGAGCCCCAGCTGCCTGAGGAAGTTTCGTTTGCCCTCAACTCTCGCTCGCAGCCCGAGGGCCAGGATTATGGATAGAACTGCCGGGGCATAGATGGTCGTTTTTGTCAGCAAGGCCAGGGCCAGGAGAAGGCCCAGAAATAGGAGTTGGCGCTGAGACAAACCAAACTTCAAACATCTTATGCATAGCCAGATGAGGAGGGCCAGAATCAATTCGGCAAGAGCATCGTTGTTTATGGCCGCGGTCATAGCTATGTGCATGGGCACGGTAGCTATCAGGGCAGTCGTGGCCAGGGCCAGAAACTCGTCATCGGGGAAGATCTCTTTCACTATGGCATAGGCTACCAATAAGAGAAGGCAGCCCAGAAGGACGGAAAAGAGACGCAAGATCAGGAATTGCCCTTCGAATCCCAGAAAGCCTGTTGCTTTGTAGAGCGTCGCCGCCAGCACATAGTAGAGGGGTGGCTGGTGATACTCGTACCGGAGAGGGGCGATGGACATGTGAAGGGGGAACCTCGCGGCCTTGATCTCTTCCAGGTATTGATGAGGGTAATCGCCCACCTGTAGAACGGGAAAGCGGTAATTCTCAGCAAGATACAAGACGTAGTTGTAGTGGGCAGGCTCGTCGGGTACTTGCCATTTGGGGGTCTCTAGGGCGTAGGCCAGGCCCAGAATACAGTAGGTGGCAACGATGAGAGCGAGTAGGCCCTTGCTAAAGAGCAGCCGATACCTGGACATGCTAACTTTCCGCTCTCTTCTCTCGGATTTTGAACAGGGCGAGAGCGCCCACTAGATAGGTCAGGCAAGCGGTGAGGAATAAAGCCGTGTATCCGAGACCCGGCTCGCGGGCATTGAAGATATCTATCAGTGGGCCTCCCAATCCAGCCAGCACTCCAGCCCCTGCCGTGGCCAGATTGGAGATACCCAGATACCCTGCCGCCTCCTCTTTGGGGATGAGATCCGTAGCCAGGGCCCAATTGGCGCTGAGGTAAATGCCTGCGGACAAGCCGATGATGCTTCCATAAACGAGTACATCGTTGAACTGCAAGCCCATGATGGTAAGAAGCACATTACCCCTGGCGAAGAGCAGAAGGAAAGCGCCTACGGCCCCCAGCAGCGCGGAGATGATACTCATTCTCTTGCGGCCTATCTTATCTGACAGGTGGCCGGCTGGGTAGGTGATGACCAGGATACAAAGGGCGATGATGGCTAACAGGTCGCCGGTCGCAGCGGCCGGATTGGGCAAATGCAACACATCCTGCAGGAAATATAAGGCAAAGTTGCGTACCAAGTTCATACCCAGCAGGACGAAGAGGCGAGAGACCAATAGCCAGATGTAGTCCACCCTGAACTGACGTGGTCTTGTGATGGAAGAAGGTTTTGGCGAGGGCGTGGACAGCGGTTCCTCTCTTATGGAGAAGACAGTGATGAGCATGGTTATCAGTAGGAAAGCCCCTATTGTGCCCAGAGCTGCCCAGAGCTGTCCCTGGCCCATGTAGTAGGCGCTTACCTTGGAGGTGACGACAATCCCCAGGATTTCTGCCAGTTGCTTAGCTCCGGAAGCTGCCCCTCTCCTGCCCTCAGGAACGAGATCCGGGATTAGCCCCTGGTAAGGACCATGGGCCACGTTGGAGGAGAATTGCAGGAGTAGATAGGCGGCCAAGAGTAGCCAGTAGTTGCCAGCCAGAGCGATGCCGAGGAGGAAAAGGAGGTCAAAAAGGGTACCAAACAGGATATAGGGGCGGCGACGTCCCCAGCGAAAGGTGGTCCTGTCGCTGATAGCACCGGCTGCCGGCTGCACGATAACGGCTAGAATGAGGCCTATCGAGGTCATGATGCCCAGTGCGCTGCCCTTGAGGTGTTCTGGAGCCATAAGAGGCACCAGCATGGGCAAAATGATGGGGTGAACGCTATTCCAGAGATAGGATAGAGCGAACCAGTAGACGCTGATGGAGAAGTAATCAATGGCGCGAAACTTCCTCATCTGTAATCTTCCTCTAGTGCGAAGACTCAGAACAGCGAGTCGTTACCGTCGTTGGACAGCATTGTATCATAGCTATCGGATTGCGGCAACTACAAGCCGGCAACCGTCACGAACGGAGCTAGGAGTTGTTTGGCAGCCAGACTAATGTACGTGGCCTTGCGCAGCAAAAGCCCGGGAGCGCGAGCGGCCTGCCCTGACCCCGTCGAAGGGTGTCCTCCACGGAAAGTTTACTTCCCCCCTACATATTGGGGCTTGCGCCCAATCGCTGCGCAAGTCCGGTCTACGCTAAAGCTATTTGCCGCGTACTGAGCAAACGGATAGAATTCTCACAGCTTGATAGGGAGGTGCGCAAATGAAGTCATTTTCGTTCGGGGGACAGCGGGTTCTACTCGGTCGGCTTGAGATGGGAGAGGACATCCTCCGCGGGTTGACGGATTTCTGTGTCGAGCATGGTATAAGTGCCGGGAGCATCCAGGCGCTTGGTGCGGTACAGCGCGGCGGGGTGGGATATTACGACCAGGAGGCTTCCACCTACCGTGAGATTCGTTTCGAGAAGGGCATGGAGTTCGCTTCCTTGGTCGGCAACATCTCCCAGAAGCAGGGCGGGACCTTTCTTCACTGTCATATTATCTTGGCCGATGAGGAG
>JBFFDV010000036.1:0-13262 GCA_041559215.1 Anaerolineae bacterium
AGCCAAACAAACGGGGAACTGATGACACCTACTAGGGCCACGAGACCAACATGTCTAAGGCGTACTCCCGCCATCAGCACCATCGCGAACCAGCTCACAGCCAAGACTATCGCTGTTCCCAGATCCGGTTGGATATAGATGAATATCATTGGTATTCCTACATAGAGTATAGATAGTAAGAAGTATGGCAGCCGTTTTAGATCCTCTTGCCTGTCCGCCAAGAATTTAGCCAGCACGATGATGAGCAGCACTTTTGCTAGTTCCGATGGTTGGAGAGGGAAAATCCCCAAGTCTATCCATCTCTGTGCCCCGAAGGAGATGTGACCCACGGCATAGACTAAGATCAGTGATAGGATAGTGAAAGCGTAGATGAGATGATTGATGTTGGCAAAGATGCTATAATCCGTGAAGGAGACCAGAAGCATCAGGCCGATTCCTGCCAAGGCATATATTATTTGGCGGGCAAGAAAGTCATCCCACAGGCTTTCACTAGGAGGCGCGGAAGCTAGGGTGGCGCTATAAATCAGGGCTACACCGACGGCTATCAGGATAATAGTAGCCCCAAAAAGCAGAAAGTCAAAATGTTGCCACGCTCTTCCTCTCATCTCGTCCTAATGTCTCCTCCTGGGATTGCGAATAGGTATGTCGGCGATGAGTTTTTGATAGCCTCTTCCCCGAGACAGGGTGACTTCGGTCTTTTCCCGGTCTATATCCACATGCTTGGAGATAACCAAGATGATTTCATCCTTTATCATTTCCAGGAGCTCTGGGGAGAGAGGTTGGCGGTCATGCACCAGGACCAACTGTAACCGTTCCTTGGCGATTTCCTTGCTGGGCGGCTCACGTTTGAGAAGTCTATCTAGGAAACCCATGGCCTAACCTTTCTCCAAAACATAGTTGTTGATGCTATCTTCTGCCTACCAGACGTATAACTCTGTCCAGGAAACTTGGTTCGAGATCAATAGTCATGAACGGCACGTCTTGACCCAGGATGCGCCGCGCTATATTACGAAAGGCTACCCCGGATTTGGATGCGCCATCCAGAGCTATGGGGATGCCCTTGTTAATAGACACGATTATCATCTCATCTTCAGGGATAATCCCTACCAGTTCGATAGCGAGGACCTCTATTACGTCTTCGGTGGTTAGCATGTCGCCTCTTCGCACCATGTCGGGTTTGATGCGGTTGATGATCAGCTTTGGAGTCCCTTTGTCCGCTGCCTCGATTAGGCCGATGATACGATCGGCGTCGCGTACAGCTGCCACCTCAGGCGTGGTTATGATGATTACCTCATCGGCACTGGCTATCGCGTTCTGAAACCCTTGCTCGATCCCCGCTGGCGAGTCAATGAGGACGAAATCGCAATTCAGTCGTAGTTCTTCAGACAATCCGACCATCTGCTCGGGACTGACCGAAGTCTTGTCACGTGTTTGGGCAGCGGGTAGGAGATGAAGTTCTGGGAGACGTTTATCCCTGATGAGCGCCTGTTGTAGTCGGCAGCGGCCCTCCACCACATCCACGATGTCGTAGACGATGCGATTTTCCAAACCCATCACTACGTCTAGATTGCGCAGGCCGATGTCAGCATCGAGGACAACCACTCGTTTTCCCTCCAGTGCAAGGGAGACGCCTAGGTTGGCTACACCAGTAGTTTTTCCCACTCCACCTTTTCCTGAGGTGATAGTGATTACCCTCGCGGTCATGAATTCCTCCTTATTGTTTGGATGCATTCCATGGTTCGACAACAATCCCATTCTTATCCACTCGGGCTATCTCGGGAACCACGGCGTTTCGCTCCTCCCCTTCCGGTGACCTGGCGATGTGGTTACCTATTCGTAACTGAGTTGGCGCGAAGAACAACGCACTAACTACGGCGCTGTTATCTCCTCGTGCCCCTGCATGTACAGTTCCCCTTAACTTGCCCCAAATTATGATGTCGCCACCAGCCACCACTTCTGCTCCAGGATTGACATCGCCGATGATGGTGATGTGACCCGGATGCTGCACCACCTGGCCTGAGCGGATAGTTCGTTTGAGGAACAGTGCTTCCTCAGTTTGTTGATCCAAATGCGACTCGGGTATCGACCTGACGGCATAATCTTTGACGGTTTTTACTGGAATCTCCAAGGCCGCAGCGGCTTCGAGCGTCTGCGGTGCAGTCGTCCGTACGCCGCACATCTCCATCCTATTCGCGGAGAATAGTTCTCTTATTTGTATCAGGTCTTCAATGACTAGCTCCCTTGGACCTGCATCCAGGATTGCCTGGGCTCCACTGAAAAAGGAAGTTTTATCCCGAAGATGCCTGGTCAATTCGTTCATCAGTTCAGACCATTTACCCCCCCCAATGGTCACGACTAGTCCCTCTCTTGTGCCCTTGATAGATATTCCGTCTGCTGACTCTCTCTCTTGCTTCTTCGTCGTCATGCTCATGAGCTGTTCTTCATTCTGGAAGAGGCACATTGAAATAGTAGCTCAAGATCTCGGCCGCTATGGGAATTGCGACTGTGCCACCTTCGCCCCCGCCCTCAACAAAGGTCACCAGGGCAATCTCGGGGTCATCAAAAGGTGCGAAAGCGGTGAACCAGGCGTGTGTCGGAAGGTTTCCTTCCCAATCGCGACGTCCTGGATATTCAGCTGTACCTGTCTTGCCAGCCACGGCGACCCCGCCCAGGTTGGCTCCCCAAGAGGTGCCGTACGTGACTGCCCCGCGCATCCCTTCTCTGACTAAGGCCAGTGTTTCGGAGGAAACAGGTAGTTCCCGAATGAGCTCGGGCTTGAAGGCCTTGGCCACATCGCCCGCGACGGCTCTGACTTCGCGGACGAGTTGGGGTCTGTAGAGCCTGCCGCCATTGGCGAAGGCGGCAGTGGCATTTAGGATATGCAGGGGTGTAGCCAGGATGAACCCTTGTCCGATGGCTGCATTGTACGTATCTCCTGTAACCCAGGTCTCGCCATACGTCAATCGTTTCCATGTTTCGTCTGGAACCAGGCCTGCGCTTTCGCCGGGTAGATCTATGCCGGTTGCCTCCCCTAGTCCGAAGAGGAGAGCATAGTTGTGCAGAGCCGCCTGTCCTAGTCCCTCAAATTCCCCATAGCCTCCAGCCAACACGCCGAAGTAGATATCACAGGACTGAGCTATGGCCTGGACCATGCTCAGAGAGCGGTGCCCATCCTCGTACCAGCAGTTGAAGGGCTGCGCTAATTCAGGGTCATCTGGCGCGAATCGGTGGGGAATCCATATCGTCCCGGGGCAGAACAGTACCGACCTACTATTCACGGTTCCTTCTTCCAGGCCCGCGGCAGCCGTTACTATTTTGAAAGTGGATCCAGGGGGATATAGCCCGCTTATGGCGTGGTTCACCAAAGGATGGCGCGGATCCTCGCTCAACCGAGCATAATCCTCTTCTGCAATGCCTCCGATGAATAGGTTATTGTCATAGCTTGGCAGGGACACCATGGCCAGTATCTCTCCCGTCTTGGGGTTCATGACGATGGCTACGCCCGATTCGGACTTGGCTTTCGCTATCCCTTTTTGGAGCGCTTCCTCGACTGCTGCCTGCAACTCAAGGTCAATGGTCAGGATCAGGTTGTGCCCAGCCCCGGGTTCTATTGGAGACCCAATCGTCCTCACCTCTCGTCCTGTGACATCAACTTCTATGTGTCTTTGCCCCTTGCCACCCCTTAACTCGTCTTCGAAGGTGAGTTCCACTCCGGTCAATCCTACGATATCGTTGGCGTCATAATCGGCATCTCTCCGAGTCAGATACCCCTCCGCCTCCTGTTCGGGGATATGTCCCACGTAGCCGATCACGTGAGACACAAGGGTACCGGAGATATATTCTCTCAGGGGTTCGATCTGCACAATCACACCGGGAAGTTGAAGGCGCTCTTCTTCAATGATCAAAGCTACATCCCTCGGCACGTTGGATTTGATAGGTACAGGGGTGAAGGGGGTTTCCCTCCCAAACTCCACCAGTTCTTTCATCTGTGGCTCCAGCTGATACTCCTCTGGATCGGACAGATAGCGATGGTCTATCGAGGGCGTCCCTCCGCTTCCCACATCATGACTGCTAACCGGGATCTCCAGTGCTCTGGACAAGTATTCGAAGACGTACGCCTCCTTTTCCTCTGGCAAATCGGCTGGCACGATGGAGACGGTGAAACTGGGCATGTTCCTGGCCAACGGGCGCCCTTCTCGGTCGTAGATGATCCCTCTGGGGGCATCGGTGGACACCAAGCGAAAGCGGTTACGATCTGCCCTCTGGAGATATTGTTCTCCTTGGACGATTTGCAATTGCCAACTCTGGAACGCTAACAGGGCAAAGCTGGCGACGACGAAGGCCTTGAATATTATGACCTTGATGTTTCTCTCGTTGTTTTCCATCTCAAACATGATTATAGTGCATTTTTGATTTCGTGACAAGTCAAGAGTGCGGCCGCTCACCCCTACATATTGTGCCTGAGAGGACAAAGGGTACAATATGTGGGCCTTCAGGCTATTACGAGCTTTGGAGCGCCAACTCTCCAGAACGTCAAGAACTCGTAGACACTCCTCAACCTTTGTCCTAGCTTGAGCGTTGTTGGTTGGTACCAGATATCTAATTTGCCGTTTTCACTGTCGCCAGTTCAAGCCAGCCTTCTATCACCCTAGCTCCCTCCACAGTTTCCACGGCTACTATTTCCTCCTGTGGGCTGAGGAGAGCGAGTTGCACGACATAATTGCCTGAGGGCAAATCCGGCCTGACCCAGAGGCTGTGATTATCCCGCACGATTTCCCCTTCTTCCCATCGGGTGGTAGGATACCTGCCTGCCGAAGGCTGACTGCCTTGATGCAATGCCACTTCACCTTGCGGATTCAAAAGGCGCAGGCTCACACTGTAGTTGTCATCCGGCTGCGTCCTCGCCTGCCAGAACAGAGCGATACGATAGAAATCACCTGGAATCAGATAACCTCGCTCCACGGAGTGACCCAATAGTGTCATTCCGTTGCTGAAATCTGCACGCATGTGCTTTTGGATTCCCAGCGTATCCTTATCAGGTGGCCTGTGGCTTTTTGGAATGTCGATTCTTTGTAGTATAAACATCCCTTTCCTGTGGCCTTGTTCTTCCAAGATGGGTAGGCGCATCAAGGTGACCGGATCGTATATCCCCACGCCCACAATATACTCTCCTGGTGGGGTCCCTGGCGGTATCGTGATCTCATGGGGATCCCTGTTATACTCATCTAGTTCCCAGTAACGTGTGGGATACCGACCTGGGTTGAGGCTATCCTTTTGAGCGTAGATGTTCATCTCATCGTCCACGAGATGTGCAAACGCGCTATAGTCCACGGTCAACCGCTGTCGGGCCTTCCAGTACAGGCTGAGAGTCAGTGTATCGGCTGGACGAGGATTGGAAGGCTTGAGGTCGTATCCCAGCAGGGTGATTTGATCCCCAAAGTTGACCTGCAGGGACCTTTGTGCTCCTTCAACATGAAGGCCATCGAAGTCTCTTTTGAAGAAGGTGTTGCGTCGGTCTACATACCCAACCTTAAGGCCCAGTAGGATGAAAGCTACCAGGATCACAACTGACGCTTGCCAAGCACTCATCTGCCCAAACCCTTTCTCGTGGCTGAGAGCAGTTTTGCGCCTCTGGAAGAGCGAGCTAATCGATTCTAGCCTTGGTGGCCTGAATGCCAAGCTGGCGTTCAGCAGGACAAGTAGTATGATACTGAGAGCGGTAATCCATTTAGACAGAGTGTGAATGGGCATATCCTCGAAGCGAACCTGAAGGACGTGCTCGCCGCTGGGCACCGACACGCCAATTAAGCCCTGTCCAAGTGTGGGGACGATACCGGTTCTTTCTCCATCGAGATAGGCTCGCCAACCGGGAAAGTATAGAGCGTTGAAGGTGGCCTGGAAGCTTCGTGGGGTATCGAGGTGTATTATCATGGAAGTGGGCAGATATCGGGCATCTATGATCCGAGTTTCGTGGGGAAGCGTGGTCACGTCGAGTAGTTCGATGATGGCTGACGAACGGTACATGGGTTCCAGGGGCGAGCTATTAGGTAGCCATTCTGCCCAGACTGGCAGGTACTCACCATGGGAGGTTGTACCTACGGTCCTGGTTCGTCGTTCGAACTCCATCATGTGGGCAAAGGTGGGATTGGGAGGGAGACCACGATAGTATGGAGGGTAGAGGAGCGAAAAGGTAGAGGCGATGATAATGGCTATCGAGACAGTTGTTACCAAAAAGGAAGGAGAAAGCGTTCGTCTATCATCGGTAAAGACACAGGCGACCGCACCACACAGGGTGGCTACCACAAGACTTGCCAATCGCAGAAAGCGATGGGGATATGTCAGATACTTGAGTAGGGGCAGGTTTTGCCATACGAAAGCTGAGAGAGGTAGCACCATGAATAGCACAACGGCGAGGGCAAACATGGAGATGGCGAGGTGCACTAGTTTCTCGCGATGACGTAGTCTCCACAGGCCGATGGCGGAGACGAGGGAGAGAGAGACAAGGACCGACCCGATATTGTTGAGCAGGCCAGGGTTCATCAGTCCAGTATCAGCAGCGGGGGAGGGGGCAAGCAATTCGGCTGGGGAGATGAAGTGGGTGTGATAATCAAGGTCGGGAGGGGTGATCATGCGGTCCAGTTGGGCCCACTGCCTATCCCAAAGAGCGGGTACCCAGAAAAAGGAAGCGAGGCCGGCTCCAATCACTATGGCTGTAGCTACCCGAGCGGCAGCAGCCGGCCTCTCTCCCTTCTCCTGGAGAATCAACACCATTAGATATAGCATCAGGAAAGGGTTGAAAATCAGGTTGGCAGGGTTGTGGGTAAGGAAGGAGGCGGCATACAAGAGGGAGCTGGCAGTTAAGTATGGAAGTCCGCCTTTGTGTACTAGACGCCGAAAACTCCAGAGCACCAAGGGATAGAGGACCGTGGCTAAGGCCCCTGGAAGGTTCCCACGGAATAAGATATCGTAGAGGTGAAAAGGGGCATACATATAGGCTACTGCGGAAAGCAAAGCTGCTTTCGGCCCGAAGACGTCCCTGATAAAGAAGTACATCGTCAGCCCTGAAGCCAGGAGGGTCAGGATGAAGGACAGGAGCATTGTATGTAGAAGACTCAACCCGGTCAGGTGTAGTATCTCCGCGAGGTAATATGGCAGTGGGGGGACGAAATCGAAGATGGGGTAGCCGTAGCCGAAGAAGAGATCGGGCGCCCAGCGGGAGAACATGACCCCATGTCGCAGCAGATGATCCAGTTCGAGGAGACGGTAAAGATGGAAGAGCCCATCAAAACTACGGGGAAGGGTTGACCTCAAAAGCGGCCAGGCGGCTGGCAAACCCAAGAGGCAGACGACGAGCGGTTCTCGTGCAAATCCAACTATTCTCTTCAGTCGCGACCTGAGCACCTGAGCTTCCCTTAGAGCTCCATCTCCTCTGGCCTCGTTCTGCGGTGAAGCCAGGCAAGGGCCCGATATATGAGAGGCATCATCAAAGCGCTAAGCAAGGCCGTTGGCATCGTGATTTTCAGCAATGCATCGTACCAAGCTACGGCATAACCGGTCGCGGAGAGCACAATCAGCAGGATGCAATCATGGATAATGTTCGTTGCTAGTGCGGTCATGGAGGGGAAAAGCGGATTGGTACGATATATGGTGAGCTGGCCCAGGCTGGCGACGTACGCCACTAACGCTAGAGTGAAGGCGGAGCTACCAAGTGATACGCCCGATAGAAAATCAAGGGTCAGGCCGCCTATGAATCCCCAGACAATCCCTTCCCTTGCTCCCCTCAGCAGGCTCCAAGCCACCACTACCAAAAGCATCAGGCTAAGCCTTGCCCCCACTAAGGAGAACCGATATAGGAGGGACGATTGAATGATGGCTAGACTGGCCAGTAGCGGGACAACAGCATAAAGCCTAATTGGTAACTACCTCTCTAGGAGCTGCTCTTCACTCTGAAAGTCGATGGGCATGAAACTCGTGAGGATCATAACCATTTCCAGTTCATGAAAATTCACAGCGGGCCTTACCTCGGCTTCTTGGAACAGTTCGACATCCTTTTTCCTCACGGCCGTTACCTGTCCGATGATCAGCCTGGTGGGAAAGTTCCCTCCCAGACCAGAGGTAAGGACTAGATCGCCTTCCTTGATCTCCTCCTCTTGCTGGATATATCGCATCACCAGCCCTTGTCCGATCCTTCCCTGTACCACTCCCGTAGCGCGCGATTCTTGGATCAGGGCATTAACCGAGCTGCTCACATCTGTTATGAGAAGGACTTTGGAGGAATGGGGGTTGGTTTCTGTTATCCTGCCCACCAAGCCTCGATGAGTCAGTACTGGCATACCTACGGCTACGCCTTCCGCAGTGCCGCGATCAACAATCAAATAGCTCAAGAGGCTGCTAGGGTCGCGGCCAATCATCTGAGCTGATAAGAGCTCAAATGACGGGTTGGCTTGCTTGAAGTTCAGTTGTTCTCGTAGAGTCACGTTTTCTATTTCCGCTTCACGTAGGCGGACATTCTCAATGATGAGTTGATCAACCAAGGTTTGCAACTCTTCGTTTTCCGCCTGGCAGGCTTGCACATTCTTCAGATATTGGCGCATATTTGTGACCCGGCTTACAAGGGAGGTGACTATCTCTTGTACGGGGGCGGTGACCTGGGCCACAAGGTTCTTCACGGGTTGCAAGCGCTCAGTTCGGTCCAAGATCATACCTGTCACTGCTAACATAAGGAAAAGAAGGAGGAACAAAATGGTTCCTCCCCTCTGTAACCGAGACAAGACAGCCTCCTCAGATCAACGCCGTGTGTTACGACGCTGAATGCTCGTCAACACGTGGCTCAAGGTATCCAGCTCTTCCAGCACTATCCCCCCCCCTCTCACCACGCAAGTTATGGGATCATCGGCCACATAGACATGCATCTTGGTTTCGTCGGACAGACGTTCAGCGAGGCCCTTGAGGAGAGCGCCGCCGCCGGCCAAGGCTATCCCTTGTTCCATCAAGTCGGCAATCAACTCTGGAGGTGTCTCTTCAAGACCGGTCCTAATCTCTTCTACGATCATGGAAACGGGACCGGACAGTGCCTCTCGAATCTCGACGCTACTGATTTCGATCGCTTCTGGCAGTCCTGTGATGAGGTTACGTCCTCGCAGAGTCATGGTTTGCTCTTCCGGTAGAGGGTAGGCTGAGCCAATGGCCATCTTGATCCGTTCCGCCATTCGTTGGCCGATGAGCAAATTGTATTTCTCTCGGGCGTACCGCATTATCTCCTCATCCATCTCGTCACCCGCTACCCGCAGTGAGCGGCTTACGACGATCCCCCCCAGGGCGAAGACGGCCATCTCTGATGTGCCTCCTCCTATGTCCACGACCATGCTTCCTACCGCTTCGTTTACGGGAAGGTCAGCTCCTATGGCTGCGGCCATGGGCTGCTCGATAAGCAGGGTCTGCCGGGCACCGGCGTTCGCACACGCATCATGTACCGCCCTTTTTTCCACCTCGGTCACGCCACTAGGAAGGCCTACCACCACCCGAGGTCGCGGGATGGGCAGAAGGCCTCGCTCATGAACCCTCCTTATGAAGTAATGTAACATTCTTTCGGTCACATCAAAGTCCGAGATGACTCCGTCTCTCAGAGGCCTGATAGCCACTATATTAGCTGGTGTGCGCCCCACCATTTCCTTAGCTTCAGCGCCTATAGCGAGAACTTTCTTGCTCTTCTTTTCGATGGCTACTACGGATGGTTCATTGATGACGATTCCCTGACCTCTCACCAATACCAGGGTAGTGGCGGTGCCCAGATCAATGCTAATATCTCGGGAGAACAGCCCCAAGATAGCGTTCACAGGACTAAACACGGATATCTCCTCTCCTTCAACGATGGTTACGAGGGGCGCTCGCTATTCGGCGTCGGCTTCTTGCCCCTCTTCCTCTTCCTCGGCTTCGGTCGGCTCTTCCTCGGGTTCCTCTTCCCGTTCTCTGCCTGCGGTTATGACCTCCACCTCAGGAACTTCCACTTCCTCCTCAACAACTTCCTCCACGACCGGTTCCCTAACCGGAAGCACTTTGACCAGTACTTCTTCGGGGTTAGTCAAGATCTCGATGGCTGGGTCAACAACGAGGTCCTTTACCAGAATCACCTCGTCCTTGTCTTCCAAAACACCTACATCCACCTCGATGGATTCGATCAGGTCACCGGGCAGGCATTGCACGTGTACCGAATCAAGGCCTCTCATCAGCAGGCCTTTTTTCTGGGCCACGGCGGGTGCCTCTCCGATCAGGCTGATGGGTATCTCAGCGGTGGTTTTCTCGGTCATCACCACTTCGTATAAATCGACGTGGAGCAGCGAATGCGTGATCAGATCGCGTTGGATCTCCCGAGCTAGGGTCGTCCTAGGTTTATCAGCCTCGTCGATCCACAAGGTGATCAATTGATTGGTTCCGGCTTTGTCCAAGACTTGGCGTAAGTCTCTTTCTGGTACCTGAAGGGAAATGGGCTCCATTCTAGGCCCGTACAGTACTGCAGGGATAAGTCCTGCCCTGCGCAAGCGTTTTGTCTTCTTGCCGGATACGTATCGCCTCTCCGCTCTCAGCTGGATTTGTTCCATGAAGATTTACCTCTCTCTACTTGAGTCCTGAAGATCGAATTATAGTTGCATCACCCAAATACATCAACTTGTCAGTCTAAGTGAAATCGCAATCTGTGTTGGCAGAAACCCTTTGGTTGTCTTCTACAATTCTATTGCATTGCCCAAAAGAAGTCAAAGGCTCGAAGGTTGACATTGTCATTGAGTTCTTCTAAAATCTCTGTTAACCCAGCTATGCGCCAATGTCGTTTGGAGAGTAAATGAAGCCTATTAGCAGTTCCCAGATAAGGCGGGCCTTTCTGGATTTCTTTGCTCAGAGGGGGCATTCGGTTGTCCCTAGCTCTTCCCTGGTTCCAGAAGGCGATCCTACCTTGCTCTTCACGGGAGCTGGCATGGTCCAATTCAAGCCCTACTTCTCCGGTGAGATGGAGCCTCCCTCAAGGCGACTGGCTTCTGTTCAGAAGTGCTTTCGCACCACGGACATAGATAAAGTGGGTAATGAACGCAGCTTGACCTTCTTTGAGATGCTGGGCAATTTCTCTATCGGTGATTATTTTAAGAGAGGGGCTATCGAACTGGCCTGGGAGTTCGTTACAGAGGATTTGGAACTGTCTGAAGATCGTATCTGGGCCAGTGTTTATCATGATGATGAGGAGGCCTTTCTCCTGTGGAAGGATATCGCCCTGCCGGCAAATAGGATAGTACGCCTGGGCAAAGAGGACAATTTCTGGGGGCCAGCCGGAGACACGGGGCCTTGCGGGCCTTGCTCGGAGATATTCTATGATCGTGGACCTGAGTTCGGCTGCGACCGGGACGTTTGTGCGCCTGGTTGCGACTGTGAGCGCTTTTTGGAGATCTGGAATCTGGTCTTTATGGAACACGACCAAGACCTGGATGGCGGTTTGACCCCTCTGCCACGGCAGAATATCGACACGGGAATGGGTCTGGAGCGCACGGCGGTGGTGATGCAGGATGTCGCTTCTGTCTATGAGACAGACCTTTTTGTTCCCATCGTGGCCAGAGCTAGTGAGCTAGTTGGCAGATCCTACGGTCAAGTTGAGAAGGTGGATCGTTCTTTGCGCATCATCGCCGAGCATGGGAGGGCTATCACTTTTCTCGTGGGCGACGGCGTCTTGCCCAGCAATGAGGGTCGCGGGTATGTTCTCCGACGCATCTTGCGTCGCGCCATCAGACACGCCAGGCTGTTGGGAAGAGAGGAGCCCTTCTTAGAGGAGATAGCTCAGGTAGTAATAGACCTCATGGGAGAGCATTACCCTGAGTTGAGCAATCGCGAGGACTTCATCTTGGGGGTGTTGGGGCAGGAGGAAAGGGGTTTTCAACACACCTTGGCTGTCGGCTCGGCTCTGTTGGAAGACTTGATCGCCGAGGTCTCAGCAGAAGGCAAGAGCGAAATCCCTGGTCAGGAGGTGTTCCGGCTTTATGACACCTACGGGTTTCCTATGGAGTTGACCAGGGAGGTGGCTGAGGAAAGAGGACTCGCTGTTGACGAAGCAGGCTTTGAGACAGCTATGGTCGAGCAACGAGAGCGGGCACGTGAGACCCAGGCCTTCGGCTTGGCGAGGCAAAGTGAATTCTATAGTACCCTTGATCTGCGCCACACGCATATTCTGACTTACGAAACGCTTGAGACGGCGACTGAGATAACCAACCTGGTGAGAGAAGGGCAAGTTGTAGATGAAGTGGCGGAAGGAGATGAGGTAGAGGTAGTCCTGCGACAGACGCCCTTCTACGCCGAGGCTGGTGGGCAGGTTGCAGACACCGGGGTTCTTGTCAATGCTGACGGCGAGATTCTTGTGTCCGACACCCAGAGTCCCTTGCCTGATCTTATTGTGCACTACGGGAGGGTCGCGCGGGGGCGGATGCGCAAGGGTGCCTTGGTAAAGGCCAAGGTTGACAGTGATAGACGTGTGGACATCGCGCGCAATCATACAGCCACTCATTTGCTGCACAAGGCTCTGCGTGAAGTCCTGGGAGAGCATGCACAGCAATCTGGGTCTGAGGTTGCTCCTGAGAGGTTGCGTTTCGACTTCACCCATCTACAGGCAATGACCGCCGATGAAGTGGAGGAGGTAGAAAGGCGAGTAAATGCCAAGATCAGGGATAACCTGCCGGTGGTAACTCAACTCACTGATTATGAGACGGCTATAGCTTCTGGTGCTTTTGCCCTCTTCGGTGAGAAATATGGTGATCAAGTTCGGATGGTCAGTGCTGGTGAGTATACTCGGGAGTTGTGTGGTGGGACCCACGTAGAAGCCACTGGTCAGATAGGCTTACTCCACATTCTGAATGAAGGTAGCATTGGCCGGGGACTGCGTCGAATTGAGGCGGTGACCGGTCGTGGTGCGGAAGAGTACATCCATCAGAGCTTGTCTCTGCTGAATGGGATAGCCTCTCGGCTCGGGGCATCTTTGGCGGAGGTTGAGGCAAGGGTGAACTCTCTTCTGGAAGAGGTAGAGTCGCAGCGAAAAGAGGTGCTGGGACTGCAGCGGCAGCTTGCCAGGATTGAGATGAACAGGGCGATGGAGAAAGTGCACGAAGTGAATGGGGTTAAGGTCCTGGCAGCTACGGTTGAAGCTTCTAGTATGGAGACGTTGCGCGAGATGACAGATTGGCTGAGGGATCAGCTGGGGTCAGCTGTGATAGTCTTGGGCGCGGTGATGAAAG
>JBFFDV010000037.1:0-13165 GCA_041559215.1 Anaerolineae bacterium
CCCCTGAACCCCCGCTTTGCTCATTTTTATGCAACAGTACTGAGGGACATCCCTCGTGCTCCCGGGCTTTTGCTGGGCAACGCCGTCTGTGGGCCAGCTTGACAATTGGCAGAGACCGAGTTATTATTTTTTTGTTTTATTCGGCTATTCTTCGAATTCCGAACTGGCAGAGCGTTCACTGCTCTCTTTTTTCGATAATTTTTTTGTTTTATAAGGCAACCAGAGATCGATTTGGATAGAGAGGAGGGCTCTATGGAGAAGGGATTGCGTTACACAGAGGCGATTTCAAGCCTGGCGAGGAGGGGGATCCTCGAAAGGATCGATAAAGGCTTGCGTACTCTGGCTCTACTGGAGCGCAGCAGCAGAGTTCGACGGATCGTGGATCTGGTCATAGGCGGAATTGAGGTCGAAACAATCCCCTCCTGTTTGGAGGAGAGGGCCATTTTGGTGAGCAACTACCCGTCAGTGTCACAGTCCTTGCGGGCGGTGATAAAGGTCGGCTGTCGCTTGTCCCCAGAAAGGCCTCGCCTGAAGGCGGTCGCCAGGCCGGAGATCATAACGAAGGCCAACTTCCTGATGAAAGTGCTTGGTGTAGGGAACTTCATCTTCCCGGTGCAGAAAGACCAGGCTGGCGTTTACAGGTTGGAAACGAAGGTTCTCAAAGAAGTTCTATCTTACCTGGATGGCCCCAACCACGTTCTATGGTTGTCAATCACGGGAAGAACCAGAGGCAACGGTTTATTGGAAGGCGACCTGAGGACCGGCGCTGCTCTCCTCTCCCTCAAAAAGGGCGTTCCCCTTGTACCGATGGGATTGATCACCAGAGAAGCAAGAGGCAAACCGAAGGTGGTCAAGGTCAGATTCGGGGAGCCGATATATGCACCCGAAGTGGGGGAGATGAATGACTTCGAAAAGGCCGACATGTTGATCGATTTTTCAAAGTTTGCTATGTGCCAGATCGCGATGCTGCTGCCCTCAGGTCAGAGAGCTGACTTCGAAAATGCCGAGGGCAAACTGTTGGAAGCTAAGAGACGGCTGAGAATGGATTAACTCCAGGAATTGCCTCCCGACGCGCACTCTGTCGGCCGGGGAGAAGCGCACTACGCTCAAACAGCAAATAGCAGAATGAAGGGCCATCGTCGTTGAGAAGATGGCCTCTTTGTTTGCTAATATTTAAGAAATTTTAGCTTGACAAAAAGAGAGAACAGTGCTAAAATATGACAAATCGCCATGGAGACCATCATCGGCATAATTGGGCAGAGGATAAAGGAACTCCGGCTGGAAAGGCAGCTCACTTTAGAGGAAGTAGCGGAGAGGGGTGGCTGTAGCGCGGGGTTCTTGTCGCAGTTGGAGAGGAACAGGGCTGCTCCTTCCATCTCGATGCTCTATTCCATCGCTCGCGCCCTGGATGTCCCCATTACCCATTTCTTCCCTGAGGTCATCAGCCACACGAAGCTAGTGCGAGCGGAGGAGCGCGAGACCTTCCGCTTCGAAGGCTCTCCCATCACCTACTCTCTCCTCTCCACCCAATTCCCTGATAGGGTCATGGAGTCCCTGCTGGTGACCATCGAACCTAGCGATGGCTCCCTTCCCGTAGATGAATATCGTTCCCACCCTGGCGAGGAGTTCGGCTATGTCCTGGAGGGCACTCTCAGGCTCTGGATCGAGGATAATCGCTGCGATCTCCATCCCGGGGATAGTATACATTTCATGGCCACGGTTAATCATCGCTGGGAGAACCCGGGAGGGAAAGCGGTCACCGCTCTCTGGGTGATCACGCCTCCGGTCTTCTAGCCATGTCCTTGTAGATTGGCATCTGGTAGCTTTGACCGAATAATCGAGGAGACCGTTCCTCGCGAACTTGAGAAAGGTGTCGTGAGCAGGTGGACAGCAGAGTGATTGCTGCGCGGCGACCGATGGCAGAGGCAGAGGTAGAAACAGAAAGCCTGGGAAGGCGATTGAGGGCTCTCCGCACCGAACTGGGGATCACGCTAGCTCAACTGGGTACGATGGTGGGACTATCGGCCAGCTATTTATCTCAGATCGAAAGAAACAAGACCAAGCCTTCCCTCGCCTCTCTCTCCTCTATCGCCCAGATCTTAGGAGTGGAATTGAGCTACTTCTTCGAGCATCCCGCTCCGGTCTGGCAGGTGGTGAGGAAAGGCCAGGGTGAGGAGGTCGCCGATCGGCAGGCCAAAGCGACCCTCGAACTCCTCTCCTCGGGAGGGGTCGGCGGAAAAATCGAGCCATATAGAGTCACCTGCTGGCCAGCCATGAGGATTGAAAGGGATACCCATCCAGGGGAGGAGTTTATCTTAATCTTGAAGGGCCAATTGGAGGTTAGGGTGGGGGAGGAGGTTTTCACCCTGAAGGCCGGCGACAGCATCCATTACCAGGGTAGTCAGCCCCATGCCTGGCGGAACGAATCGGGGAAGGAATGTTTGCTGATTTGGGCCCTCTCCCCCGCCTTGCTCCCCTCCAGGGGAAGCGGAGCCGGAGGCTGAAGTTATGGCACTGGCCATAGGAACGGAGACCGGGGGAGAATATCGCTTCTTGGAACTGGCTGCGGCGGCGCGGAAGCTGCTTGAGGAGGCCATGCCCGTGAAGCCCGGTGAGCAGATGGTGATCACTGCCGATACCTCCAGCGATGAGCGGGTGGTCTTGGCCACGGCGCAAGCGGCCTATGCCTTGGGTGCTACCCCCACCATCATCTGGTATGAGACGCTGCCCAACCCTTGCTTAGACCCCCCACCGCCGGTGGGGCGAGCCTTGACCGCGGCTGATGTGTGGATAGAGTTCGCGGTTGCCTATACTCTCTACAGCAACGCCCACCAGGAGGCCATCGCCGCTGGCTGTCGGTACTTCTGTTTGTCGGGCATGGACGTGGACATGATGGTGCGGACCATCGGTAAGGTGAACTACCCCCTTCTGGAGAAGATGGGCTCCGCCCTCTATGAACTATCCCACCAGGCCAAGGAGATCCGCATTACCAGCCCAGAGGGCACCGACCTGGTGGTACAACCCGATCCCCAAGCGCCGCCCACCTTCACGCACATGGGCGCGGGAGAGGGAGGGGGTTACTCTCAAATGCTTGCTGGACAATCTTGGTTTGAGGAGCTGCCCGATACCTTCCATGGCACCTTGGTCTTCGATGGGGCCCTTTGGCCCCCGGCGGAATTGGGGCTATTGAAGAACCCGGTTGAACTGACTATAGATAAGGGTCGCATCGTGGGGATCGAGGGAGGAACGGAGGCGAAGACCTTTCAGCGATGGCTGGAGGGCTTCCATGAGCCCTCCATGTACCTGGTAGACCATGAATGTTACGGTTTCAACCCTGGGGTGACCCGCTTGACGGGACGCATCTTGGAGGATGAGCGGCTTTTCGGGTGCATGCAATTCGGCATAGGCCGAGCTCGGATGGGAGCACCCAGCCATACCGACGGCATCGTGACCAGCCCCTCGGTCTGGGCGGACCAGGTTCAGTTAGAGGACGAAGGGGTCTATGTGCATCCCCGGTTGGCTGAGTTGTGCCGACAGATGGGGGTTTCTGGATATTGAGAGAAAGGAGGTGAGGGCAGGGAGACGTTATTCGGACACGCAATCCAGAAGCGCTGAGAAAAGGAGGAGAGATGTTTTCCAAAGGACGTTTGTCGATCATCTTTAGTCTTGTACGAAAAGGAGGAAAAATGTTTTCGAAAGAACGTTTGTGGACCACCTTTAGTCTTCTAGTGGTGTTGGCCATGATGCTGGCCGCTTGCGGGCCCGCTGCCACCCCGCCACCGCCGCCTGCTGAGGCCACTCCCACACAACCACCACCGCCACCTGAGGCCACTCCCACACAACCACCACCACCGCCGCCGGAGAAGAGGGTCTTCAGGGCTACCTTTGCCTGGCCCACCTTCATCGACCCTGCGGTGGGGTCTGACTTCTCCAGCACATCATCTCTCGTCAACCTGTATGACACCCTCGTCTTCCCCAACACCGAGGGCGGGGTCGATCCCTCAGTGGCGGAGAGCTGGGAGGTCTCAGATGACGGCCTTACCTGGACCTTCAATCTCAAGGAAGGGGTCATGTTCCACAATGGGAGCGAACTGACGGCCAGCGATATTGCCTTCAGCATGAACCGGATGCTGGAGATAGGCGAGGGGCTCGCCTACGTGTTCCTGGGTGTCGTCGACAGCGCCACCGCCCTCGACGACTATACCGTCGAGTTCACGCTCACCGAACCGAGTGGTCTCTTCCTCATCAGTCTGATCCGTCTCTATATCCTCGACGAGGAAGAGGTAATGGCCAACATCGTCACCCCGGGGCCCTACGGGGACAAGGGCGACTATGGGAAGGAGTATCTGCTGACTCATGACGCCGGCTCAGGGCCCTACAAGGTCGTGGAGTTCCCCTTGGAAGAGTACCTCCTGATGGAGAAGTATGATGAGTGGTGGGGAGAGTTCGATGAGAACGCGCCCGACGAGGTCAGATTCATCGCCACCACCGAGCCAGCCACCGTCCGCACCTTGATGTCGCGGCAGGAGCTTGAGATCACCGACCAGTGGCAGACGATCGAGGCGCTGGAGGCGCTCGACGCGCTCGAGGGGGTTGACGTGGTCGCCTTCCCGGTCCTCACCGAATTCTACTACATGATGCACACCAAGAAGCCGCCCTTGGACGACGTCCACTTCCGCCGGGCCATAGCCTATGCTTTCGACTACGATGCCGCCGTGGGTCTGGAGTGGCCCGGGACGAAGCAATCGCAGGGGCCGGTTCCGGCGATCACGGCCGGTCACAACCCCGATGTCTTTGTCTTCCAGCGTGACCTTGACAAGGCCCGTGAGGAGTTGGCACTATCGCGGTACGCCGATCAACTCGATCAGTACCCGGTAGTTGTCCACTGGATCACCGAGGTGCCTGCCGAGGAGAAATTCGCCCTCCTATTCCAGGCCAACATGGCTGAGATCGGCATCAACGTCGAAATCGTTGGCACGCCGTGGTTGTCCGTGGTCGAGGAGACAGGCAACATAGACGCGAGCCCTCACATCGTGACCATCTACGTTTCGGCCGACTTCCCAGAAGCGGGTTCCCTGCTGAAGGTGCGCTACCACTCCGATGCCGCCCCCACCTGGTCGCAGAACGAGTGGCTGTTGGACGAGACGTTGGATCAGACGATCGACGATGCTCTGGCCACAGTGGACGAGGAAGAGAGGTACGCCGAGTACAGAGAGTTGCAGGATTACATCGTCGACCTGTGCCCGTCTCTCTTCCTGTACGACCAAGTTCAAAAGCACGCGGTCCAGTCCTATGTCGATTGGCCTCCCGCCCGCGGAGAGGTTATCCCAGTGATGGGCTACACCATGTTCGCAGCCAAGATTGGGGTCACGGGGCCGTAGTGTTGCAGATGCGCTAAGGTCGAGCCCCTGAGGGGCCTCAGTGGGCCCCTCAGGGGCTTCGGCTGGATTCACCATAGAGGAGAACATGAGTTTCATTACTTTCCTTGTTCGTCGCGCCATCCATTCCATCTTCGTGATATTGGGTCTCTCTATAGTTATCTTTATCATCTCTCGGATCATACCTGGCGATCCGGCGCGCATGGCCGTGGGCCCCAGAGCGCCCCAGTGGGCGGTTGACAACCTGCGCGAACAGATGCACCTAGACGAACCCCTGTATCTGCAATACTATTATTGGCTCCGCGATGCCCTGCGGGGCGATTTCGGCATCTCCCTGGTGACACGGCGTCCGGTGGCCGATGACATCAAGGAGTTCTTCCCAGCCACGTTGGAATTGGCTCTCCTTGCGGGCCTCATCAATGGAGCGGGGGGTATCATCCTGGGGACCATATCCGCCTGGCAGAAGGACAAGTGGGTGGACAACGTGGTGCGGGTCATCTCCTACCTGGGAGTGGTGACCCCCTCTTTCGTCTTCGCCATCCTCTTCCTCCTAGTTTTCGGCATGACCTTGGACTGGATGCCAACCATGGGGAGGCTCAGCCCTGAGATCGCTAGGCCGCCTTCCGTCACCGGCCTCATGACCGTCGATTCTCTGCTCGCTGGCGATTTTAAAGCCTTCCTTGACGCTTTCTGGCACCTCATCCTGCCCGCAGTGGCTTTGGCTCTGGGAGGTATGTCCCAGGAGGCGCGCATTACCCGCTCGACCATGTCCGATAACCTGACCAAGGACTACATCGCCGCCGAACGTTCGCTTGGCATCCCAGGCAGCGTGATCATGAGGAGCTTTCTGCTCAAACCCTCTCTGATCCCCACTGTCTCCATCCTGGGTCTCGACTTTGCGGCGACGCTAGGCAACGCCTTCTTGGTGGAGTTGATCTTCAACTGGCCCGGGATCTCCCGCTACGGCATAAACGCCATGCTGCGCAAGGATCTGAACGCCATGTCCGCCGTCATCCTCATCCTGGGAGTGGTCTTCATCTTGACGAACATTATGGTCGATATCGTCGTGGCCAGGCTGGATCCTAGAATCCAACTGGGAGCAGGAAGGAGCGAGTAGCAATATGGTATCAACGAAAGCTCTGGCCTCGGTCAAAAGGAGGGAGAACCTTCAGCGCAACTGGTACAAGTTTTCCCGCAACCGGCTGTCGATCATCGGGCTGTCCACGGTCCTACTGGTGACCTTCTTGGCTGTCTTCGCTCCCTTGGTGGCACCCCACCCGCAGCATGCGAGCACTTTCGTCGATTTCGCCAACGCCAGCCGCCCTCCCTCCCGGGAATACCTCTTCGGGACCGATGTGGTGGGTCGGGATATCATGAGCCGCATCTTCTTCGGCTTCCGCTTCTCGCTAACCATGGGCGTGGTCGTCCTAAGCCTGGTTGTGCCTCCAGGGGTGATGCTGGGGCTAGTGGCCGGCTATTACCAGGGGACATGGCTGGATACGGTGATCATGCGCACCACCGACATCTTCCTGGCCGTCCCGCCGTTGGTCCTGGCCCTGGCCATCTGTTCTGTTCTCACCCCCAACCTGTTCAATGCCATGGTGGCGGTCTCCCTCATGTGGTGGCCGTGGTACTGCCGCCTCGTCTACGGGCTGGCTTCTACCCTGCGCCACGAGTTCTTCGTGGCCTCGGCTGAGACTATGGGAGCCAGCAAGCTTCATATTCTTTTCCGGGAGATCCTCCCCAATTGTATCTCGCCAATCTTCACCAAGATGAGCCTGGACATGGGTTGGGTCATCCTCATCGGCTCCGCGCTCAGTTTCGTCGGTCTGGGTGTGCAACCGCCGCGGCCTGGCCTGGGAACCATGGTCGCCGATGGCTCCAAGTATCTGCCGGACCGGTGGTGGATTGCCGTCTTCCCCGCCCTGGCCATTGTGGTGGTCGTTCTAGGCTTCAATCTGCTGGGCGACGGCCTGCGGGATATGTTGGCGGCTGAGGAGGTTTGAGATGGCGAGGGATCTCCTGTTGGATATCAAAGACCTTTACGTTCATTTTGACGTTTTCGGGGGTGCCCTGAAGGTCTTGGACGGCGTGAACTTCGCCGTGTATAGTGGTGAGAAGGTCGGCCTGGTGGGAGAGACCGGTTGCGGCAAGACGACCACTATGAAGGCTGTCCTCCGTGTCCTACCCATGCCACCAGCTCGGATCCCAGGAGGGGAGATCTACTTCAAGGGACGGGATATCCTAAAGATGAGTGGCGGAGAACTCGGGCAGGTGCGGGGCGAGGGGATTTCCATGGTCTTCCAGGACCCAACGGCGGCTCTCAACCCGGTTTTCACCATCGGTCAACAACTGAGGGCGGCGGTCAAGTATTCTGCGGCGGGGGACAAGGGGTTGTCCAGGAAGGAGATTAGCGAGCGGACGGTGGCGGCCCTGAAGGAGGTTGCCCTGCCCGATGCGGAACGGCTGCTGAAGAACTACCCCTTCCAACTGAGTGGGGGCATGCGGCAGCGTGTTTGCATCGCCATGGCCTTGGCCGGGAGTCGGGAACTGATCATCGCCGACGAGCCAGGTACCTCCTTGGACGTCAGCATCCAGGATCAGATCCTGCGGCTGCTCCGGAGGCTAGTGGAGGAGAAGAACACCTCCATCATTCTCATCACCCACACCCTGGGGGTGGTGCGAGAAATGGCTGACCGGGTCTACGTTATGTATGCGGGCAATATGGTCGAGGTGGCTCCCACGGAGGAACTGTTCTCGCAGCCGCTCCACCCCTATACACTGGGGCTGATGCAGGCGGTCCCCAAATTGACCGGTGGGGGCATTGCCGATGGGATCCCGGGCCGGATCCCCGAATATCTCAACCCGCCGAGTGGGTGTCGTTTTCATCCACGCTGTGAGCGGGCCATGGAGTCATGCAGGCAGGAGAAACCCCGGTTCTATAAGGTGAGTGAGGACCACGAGGTAGCCTGCTTTCTCTACTCGGACGAAGAAAAGGGAAGTTAGGGAGTATGAATACTGATCTTTTGACCGTCACCGGCCTGAAGAAGCACTTCATCATCGGACACAGCGGTATCGTGAGACGAACGCCGATCACCGTCAAGGCGGTGGATGGCGTCTCCTTCGCCGTGCGGGAGGGGGAGACCTTCGGTCTGGTTGGCGAATCGGGCTCCGGTAAGAGCACCGTGGCCTATACCATCATCGGGATGTACCAACCAACAGAGGGTGACATCGCTTTTAAGGGGCAAAGCCTCTTGCAGGAAGGTAAGAAGCGACCACCGGCCCTAAGGAAAGAGATTCAAATCGTCTTCCAGGATCCTGGCTCGTCCCTGAACCCGAGGAGGACCATCAGGCAGATCGTGGAGTTGCCGCTCCGGATTCACCAACGGGATGGGGATCTGTTGTCAAGGACCATTGGCCTGCTGGAGATGGTCGAACTGCCTGAGGACTACATCCACAAATATCCCCAGATGTTGGGCGGTGGCGAGAAGCAGATGGTGGCTATCGCCAGGGCTCTGGCTACCAACCCCTCCTTAGTCATCCTTGATGAGCCGACCTCCGCTTTGGACGTCTCTATCCAAGCCAAGATCATCAACCTTCTCCTACGACTTCAGGAAGAGTTTCACCTCTCTTACCTGTTCATCACTCATGACCTTAGCCTGATGCGAAACGTGGCTTCCCGAGTGGCCATCATGTACTTGGGCAAGATTTGCGAAATCGCCGAGGCGGCCGAGTTCTTCCGCAACCCATATCACCCCTACACCCAGATGCTCCTCTCTTCCATCCCTGTGGTCTCGGCAGCAGAGGAGGAGTTCAAGCCTAAGAAGATCACCTCCCGGGGCGAGATCCCTAGCCCGGTCAACGTCCCTGCCGGGTGCAGTTTCCACCCTCGTTGTCCCGAGGCGAAGGATATCTGTTCAACGTTGGATCCAGTCATGGTCGAGGTCGAGCCGGGGCATATGGTCTGTTGCCACCCCTTCAGCCTCGGAAAAGGTGAATTATGAGCGCGGCCTGGACGGCTGAGCGCTCCCATCGGAGGTAGATATGAAGCAGAGGATTCTATACATCGATCCCGTGGGAAAGGGGCTAGTGGAGGAGGGTTTCCAGTTCTTGACCCCCCACAAGCGGGAGGAGACTGAGCTTAAGATGATCACGCTGCCCCGGGGCCCGGAGCATCTGGAATACCGCTACTACGAGGCTCTGGTCCTGGTGGATATCTTGCACCTCATCAAGGAAGCGGAGAGGGCCGGCTTCGACGCAGCGATCATCGGCTGTTTCTACGATGTGGGCTTGCAGGCAGCCCGGGAAGTAGCGGAGCGGATACCGGTGGTAGCCCCTTGCGAAGCATCTACCCATATCGCCGCCACTTTGGGAGACAAGTTCTCCATCATCGTGGGCCGCAGGAAGTGGATCCCGGAGATGATGGAAAACGTAATAAGTTATGGCATGAAGGAGAGGCTGGCCTCCTTCAAGTCTGTTGACTTGGGGGTGCTTGAGTTTCACCAGGACGAGGAAGAGACGGCCCGCCGATTCAGGGAGGTGGCACGGGAAGCGGTGGAACGCGATGGGGCCGAAGTGATCATCTTGGGCTGTACAGCCACCTATGGTTTCTATCAGGAGCTCCAGGAGGAACTGGGTGTGCCCGTCATAGACTCGATGATCGCCGCCTTTAAAACCGCCGAGTTCGCGGCGGAACTGAAGAACCGATTAGGATGGAGTCACAGTAAGATAGGGGCCTACGAATCGCCTCCCTTGGAGGAGTTCACCCCTTGGCGACTGGAGGAGCAGTACGACTTTGGCGACATGAGATCTTGGCTGCAAGGTAACTGAGGCTCATTCGCGGAATATTTCTGGATAAACGGCAGGGCTGAGTCCGCAAATCAGCCATAGATTTCATAGAAGAGGATATCAATATGCTGAGAGTTGCTACGGATATTGGAGGTACATTCACTGACATTGTGTTCGTAACCCCGGTCGGCGAGGTCGTCACAGGCAAGAGCCACACGACCCCTGCACAATTCGAAGAGGGCGTGATGGACGTCATCTCGGCCAGCGGCACAAGGCCGAGTGAGTTCGCGTCCTTTGTGCACGGGACGACGATTGTGATCAATGCGATCACCGAGAGAAAAGGGGCCAAGGTCGCGCTGCTCACCACTGAGGGGTTCCGCGACATCTTGGAGATCGGCCGCGGCACCCGCCCCGACTTCTTCAACCTGGAATATCGCAAGCCCAAGCCCTTTGTGCCCCGCTACCTGCGCCGCGAAGTGAGGGGGCGCATCAACTACAAGGGGATCGAGACCACGCCTCTGGACCTTTCCGGGTTGCCGGCCATCCTCGACGATTTCCGGGCCGAAGGAGTTGAGGCGATCGCCATCTCCTTCATCAATTCCTATGCTAACCCGGCCTACGAAGAGGCAGCACTGGCAAAGGTGGAAGAGCTTTGGCCGGAAGTCTCCACGGTGGCCTCGCACCAGATCACGCGCGAGTGGCGCGAGTACGAGCGTACCAACACTGCCGTGTTGTCGGCGTACGTGCAACCGGTCGCCCACCGCTATCTGGACCGCCTGACCAGCGCCCTCTACGATGCCGGCATGCGATGCACGCCATACATCATGCAATCCAACTGCGGCGTGGATACAGTCAAGAGTGCCCGCCAAATCCCCATCACCATGGTCGAGTCGGGTCCCGCCAGCGGGATCTGGGGCGCTGCGGCGCTGGGCCGGTTGATCGGAGAGCCGAAGGCCATCGCCATTGACGTCGGCGGGACGACAGCCAAATGCGGGCTGATTACGGGCGGCGAGGTCACGCTCAACACCAACTACCAGATCGGACGCAGCGAGATCTCGGCCGGCTATCCGGTGATGGTCCCAGTAGTTGACCTGGTGGAAATCGGCCAAGGCGGCGGATCCATTGCTTGGGTGGACGAATTCCAGAGGCTCCACGTCGGCCCACAGAGTGCCGGCGCCGTGCCCGGCCCGGTGTCGTACGGCATCGGCGGCACAGAAGCGACGACCACCGACGCGAACCTGGCGCTGGGCTGCATCAACCCGCACTATTTCTGCGGTGGCACGATAGAGGCGGACATGGACGGGGTCGATCGTGCGCTAGATAAGCTGGCCACGACCCTCAACAGCAGCCGGCAGGAAACGGCGCGCGGCATCGTCCGCATCGCCAACAACAACATGGTCAACGCCATCAAGCTAATCTCGGTCAATCGCGGCCATGACCCGCGCGACTTCACGCTGATCGCCTTTGGGGGCGGCGGCGGCATGCACGCTTGCGCCCTGGCCAAGGAGCTCGCCATCAAGAAGGTGGTGATCCCCAAGCAATCCGGCGTGTTCTCTGCCTGGGGTATGTTGCTCAGCGACCTGCGCCGCGATTACCTGCAGACCCAGATCGTTGACCTGTCAACTGAGGGAGCGGCTGCACAGCTCGACGAGTCGCTGCGGCAACTCGAAGAGAAGGCGCTCCAAGAGTTCGTCGCTGAGGATATTGACCCCGCGCGGGTGCATTTCCTGCGCTATGGCCGATGTCGCTACCAGAACCAGGAACACTCTGTGGAAATCGTCCTCCCCGACGGCGACATCACGGCTGACCAGATCAAAGCCATCCGCCAGCGCTTCGACGCGGACTATGAACGCGAATACACCTACACGCTGGACGCTCCGGTGGAGTTGGTCGCCTATCATCTGGTCGCCATCGCCGAGGTGGGTAAGCTGAAGCCGGAGAAACTCCCGAAGACGGAGCGCAAGCTCGAGGATGCTGTCAAAATGCAGCGAGAGGTGGACTACGTTGAAGCTGGCATCCATCTGGCGACAGTTTACGATGGCGATGCATTGGAACCCGGAATGAGTTTCGTGGGACCGGCCATCATCGAAGAGGCCGGCGCCACCACCGTGATCCCGCCCGGACTGCCGTGTCATGTGGATGACTACGGCAACTATCACATCCGCACCAATTTGGAGGTTGGAGGTTAGAGGTTGGAGATTGGACCTCCAATATCCAACTTCCAACTTCAAAGCTAGAGAGAGGACCACTAATGAGAGACAAATACGATCCGATAACGCTGGAAATCATCCAAAGCTCGCTCCAGGCGGCTAGCGACGAGATGTTCGCCGCTCTGCGCCGCACGGCCATGAGCGCCATCATCTACGAAGTGCTCGACATGGGCACGGGCATCACCGACAGAAACGGCGAACTGGCCGGTTCCGGGGCCGGCATCCCGGCCTTTGTCGGCGTGCTGGACAAGACCGTCAAGCGGGCAATTGAAAAGTTCAACAAGTCGGGCGACATCGAGTCGGGCGACATCTTTATCACCAATGACCCGTATTCCGGCGGCGTGACGCACCTTAACGACGTTGTGCTGACCATGCCGGTCTTTGCGGACGGCGAGATCGTGGCCTGGACCGCCAACATCGCCCACTGGAACGATGTGGGCGGCATGGTGCCTGGCAGCATGTCCACCGATGCCACCGAGATCTTTCAGGAAGGATTCATCCTCTCTGGCATCAAGCTCTTTTCCCGGGGCGAGCCCATCCGCTCCGTGTTTGACATCCTCACCTCGAACTGCCGCATGCCCGATTTCCTGATAGGCGATCTGTGGGCAGGCGTGGCTTCGGTGCGGGTCGGTGAACGCCGCGTCCTGGAGATTGTGAACAAGTATGGGAAGGACGTTTTCCTGCACGCGGTTGAAAAGTACCTGGACTATGGAGAGCAGGTCAGCCTGACCGCGCTGGGACGCCTGCCCAACGGGGTGTACTCCCTGGTCGAACCACAAGATAATGGGC
>JBFFDV010000038.1:0-13114 GCA_041559215.1 Anaerolineae bacterium
CTCCATGCCGGGGAATCTCTAGAGGACCTTCTGCCTGAGACTTTCGCTGCTGTGCGGGAAGCCTCCAAGCGCACCACCGCCATGCGCCACTTCGATGTGCAGATACTGGGCGGCGTCATCCTGCATCAAGGGAAAGCGTTGGAGATGAAGACCGGCGAGGGCAAGACCCTCGTGGCCACCCTGCCCCTCTACCTGAATGCGCTGACGGGCCGAGGTGCCCACCTGATAACAGTCAACGACTACCTGGCTCGGCGCGATGTGCAATGGATGGGCCCCATCTATTATCTTCTGGGCCTGAGCGTGGGCTTGCTCCAGCAAGGTGCGGAGAACGGCTACGTCTATGAGCCAGAGCATACGCGAGGCAAGTTCATGCGGCTCCGCCCCGTCGAGCGGAAGGAGGCCTACCAGTCTCACATCACTTACGGCACAAACCACGAGTTCGGCTTTGATTACCTGCGCGACAACCTGGCCTTTACGCTAGATGGACGGGTGCAGCGTGAGCTTCATTACGCCATCATCGATGAGGTGGACAACATCCTCATTGATGAGGCCCGCACCCCCCTCATTATCTCTGGCCCCTCCGACGAGCCTCTCGAGGAATACAGACGTTTTGCCCGCATCGCCCGCAAGCTGCAAGCCGAAATTGACTACGAGGTTGACGAGAAGGAGAGAAATGTCATTCTGACCGATGCGGGCCTGGGCAAGGTGGAAGCGGAGACGGGCATAGATAACATCTACGACGAAGCGAACTACAAATACGTGCACTACATGGAACAGGCCCTGAGGGCCCAGGTTCTTTTCCGCAAGGATCGCGACTACATCAGGCAGGGCCAGCGCATCGTGCTGGTGGACGAGTTCACAGGGCGGTTGATGCCGGACCGGCGGCTGAGCGAAGGATTGCATCAGGCCATCGAGTCTAAGGAAGGGGTCAAGATCCTGCCGCGTATGATGACTCAAGCCACCATCACCCTCCAGAACTATTTCCGCATGTATGAGAAGCTGGCCGGTATGACGGGTACGGCGGCCACAGAGGCTGAGGAACTGGACAAGATTTATGGCTTAGATGTGCTCGTCCTGCCCACCAACGTAGAGTACATGGCCCATAGCCCCGAGTCAAAGCTGGTCGAAGGGCGGCGCAAGGAAGACGGTGTCGAGGCAACGGTATATTACGAGGACGACGATCCGGACGAGATCCTGTTCTACAAGCGGATTGACTACCAAGATGTAATCTATAAGAGCGGGGAGGCAAAGTGGGAAGCAATAGCTGATGAAATCGAGGAGCTGCACCGGGCCGGCCGACCAGTACTGGTGGGCACCACCTCTGTCGAGAAGTCAGAGCATCTAAGCTCCATATTGAGGGCTAGGCGGATACCGCATGAAGTTCTTAACGCCAAGAACCACACCAGGGAGGCGGCGATAATTGCCGAGGCGGGGGAACCCAAGGCGGTGACCATCGCCACCAACATGGCGGGGCGAGGCGTGGACATCAAGCTAGGTGGGGAATTGTCCGAGGAGACGATCAAGGCGGCCCATGGAGTGCTGCTTAGGCGAGGCATAGACCCCTACAAGGCGATTGGTGCTCAGCTTTACAGCGCCATCGCCGAGGTGGAGCCAGAATATGTCCGTCGCCGGGAAGAGGTCCTCCAACTGGGCGGCTTGCATGTGCTGGGCACCGAGCGGCACGAGGCGCGGCGAATAGACAACCAGTTGCGGGGTCGAGCGGGCCGCCAAGGGGAGCCAGGCTCTTCTCGCTTCTACCTCTCTCTTGAGGATGATCTAATGCGCCGCTTCGGCGGTCCCTCGGTGGCCAACCTAATGGACAAACTGGGTGTGGAAGAGGACATCCCGCTCGAACACGGCTTGGTGAGTAAAACCATCGAGGGAGCTCAGACCAGAGTCGAGGGATACAACTTCGACATACGTAAGCATCTGCTTGAGTATGACGACGTGTTGAACCGGCAGAGGGAACTGATCTACGGGCGAAGGTATCAGATTCTCACCGCAACTGATCTGAGACCAGACCTGTGGGACATGCTGGAAAGCGAGATAGATTACTGGTTGGACGAGAGATTGGGCAGCGATGGTGGAGAAGTGGGTTTTCTCTCCTACCTCAACGACATACTGCCCCTTGCTCTCGCGCCCCCCGACGCGCCCTTCTCTTTCCAGTTTCCATTTGCTGGCAACCTGACTTGCTTCCCGCCCTTCAGTGTCTCCTTCCTGGCCATGTGGCTGGGGGATCTGCAGGCGGAAAATGTGCCAGAGGCCCTGGTAGAGATGAGCGAGCGAGCGAGCGACGAGTACCGGCACCATCTCCTGGAAAGTGTAGTCGGGGAGACTTTTGACAGGGCTTTGAATCGCTATCGAGACGATCTGGAAAGATATACTGAATTCCTCGAAAACAAGATAGATGACTACGTCGATTTGATGGAGGAGCAAGGCAGAACGCTCAGCAGCCAGGATCTGCTGCAATATGTCCAGGGCGTGTTCCCTATTCCGTTGAAGATCAAGGCCAATGAGTTGAGGGGATTGTCCATATCGGACGCGAAAGATGAACTTCTCGCTCGCCTGGAAGACACCTACCACCAGGAACTATGCGAGAAACTCATCAGGAGCACGCAGGTGCGAACGCCTGAGGCGTTGAAACTGGAGAAGGTCAAAGTAGCTGATATCGCCCCCCAGCAGATTGAGACGTTGTTGGCCAGGGCTTTGTCGGTCGCCACCGGTGAGGGCGCACGAAGTCAATTGACGCGGATGGGGGAGGGGAAGGGCAACCTGCTCGATTTGCTCTTTAATATGAACCGGCTCGTCAATATCGACCTGGACATCCTGAATAATGTGCTCAGTCAGGCTGTGGCTATCGAATACGACCATTGGGCAGAACGACAACTTGAGGAGATAAGGAAGGCCATCGAAGAGAAGGCTGCAGCTTTGAAGACTACCTCAGCAGATGAGCTGACCAGAGCGTTGCTAGAGGTCGTCTACGCAGAGAAGGCGGCCTTCGACAAGGCGCACAAGAGACGAGTCTCCTTCCTGCCCCGCCTGCCTCTTCCTTTTTGGGCTTTGCCCCTGGTCACGAACATGAGGCGGCAAGAGCTACGCCAGCTGATCCTGGAGCACCTGGAATACGCCCTCCATGCTCGAGAAAAGGTATGGGGCCGCCAGGAGATGACGCGCCTGGGTCAGCGCCGCCTCGCAGAACTGGACAGCGATTTCCGTGAAGGTCTGGCTGGATATCTAGGCGAAGCTATGCTCGAGGAGGTTGAAGGGCAGCGCATCAGCGACCTGGAGCAGGAACTCCACCACCAGGTGCGAAACTATTTAGGGATGCGAGACATAGAGAAGCAGAGGCTGGCTGACCTGGATGTGTACGGCGAACTGATGCAGTTCCTGGAGAGGCAGCTGGAGGAGAGGCTAAGAGAGCAGAAGGTAGGTGACCTGGATAAGGAGACCGCCCAACAGATTGAAGAATACCTGCTCGACAATGGGTATTTCGAGGATGAGGCGGCCAAAGAGGAACTGTCTCAAACGCCCTTGGCCGACTTGGACAAAGCTGTGCAGGAAGGCATCGCCTCCCACCATGGGCAAGAGATGTTGGACAGACTGAAGGATGTGCCCGTCGCCCAGTGGGACGCTGAGGTTCAGCAGGGGGTGAAGAAATATCTCCAGACTCGAGGCCACTTTGTGAATGAGGAGAGGGTGCAACATTTCTTCGTTCACCAGAGCTTGGGCGACATACGAGAGGAGACCGCCATTCAAGCCTGTGAATCCATTGTCAGGGATCGTTTGCAGAAGTTCGAGAATCGGCCCGTTCGAACGCTGAAAGGTGATTTGCAGGAAAGCATCCTCAGTTGTCTGCAGCGACGAGGTCTATTCGCAGACGAGGCCAGGCGTCAGCGTTTTGAGAAGCAGACATTGACCGACCTAGATGAGGTGACATCTGCAGGCTTGACCAGATATCTGGGGGACAAGAGGTTGGAAGCGGTAGGGCATATCTCGGATTTGCCGCGAGAGGTGCTTCTGGAGTTGCAGAATTATCTAAGGGAGCATGATTACTTCACGGACAAAGACTCGCTTAGGTCCTTCCGCCAGAGAAAGCTGTCTGAACTGGGCGAGGAGGTTCATCAGGGAGTAAGGGATCGGCTCTTTGGAGAACTTGAAGAGGATCTGGATCAGAAGCTGATCGGGGAGCTGGATTCTCACGTCCAAGAAACGATATACCGCTATCTAGAGGGGACAGACTACTTCTTAGATGAGAGCAAGGTTAGCCAATTCCAGAGCCTGACTTTGTCCGACCTTGATGCAAGCGCAGTGCACCAGTTGGAAGATGATCTGGGTCAGCAGATAGTCGCCGAATTGGACCAACGGAAGTTCATGAATCTGGACCAGGAGGTGAGGGAAAGCATCCTGGGATACCTCGATCTGGAGGGCTTATTCAAGAAGAAGAAGAAAAGGGAATGGTTCGTCAGGCAAAGCTTGGCGGATCTGGACAAGGGCATCCGTGATGGGATTGCCCATCATCTGGGCCGGCAGCGCTTGACTGAGTTCAGAGAGGTGCGTTTCGCCGAACTTCCTGGCGAGCTTAGAGACCATATCTGGCGATACTTGAGAGAGAACGGTCATTTTCTCGATAGCGAGAAAAGGGAATATTTGGAGATAGAGGATGTGCGGGATCTCGACCCTAAGCTGCGCCAGGGCCTCCGCTCAGCCGTCAAGGAAGACTTGGAGGAATTGCTGTCGCAGCACATGGTGGCCGAACTGCCGGAGAAAATGCAGGCCAGCATCCAGAGCTATCTCGACCAGCACGAGTACTTCCTTGATGGAGATCGCTTGGCCGCCTTCAAGGCGATGAAGGCTGAGGAGCTGGAACCCGAAACATATGCTATGGCCTGCCAGTATCTGGGCCAGAGAATCCTCGCTGGAACAGAGGGTCAGACGGTCTCTGAGTTGGGAGACGATCTGCGTCAGGGGATAGAAGGGTATCTGCACGGTACTGACTACTTCCTGGACGGGGCTAAGAGGGAAAAGTTCGTGCAATGCAGGCTGGCGGATGTGGAGGGCGAGATCTTCGAGGGCCTCGTGGAATCATTGAGCGGGGACTTGGCGCAGGAGATAATGGATCGCCGGGTGGCGGAGCTTGACGAGAGCGATCGCGAATCTTTACGCGCGTTCCTGGACAGCATCGGCTATTTCCTGGATGAGGATGCGCTGGCGCGGTTCGAGGGAGGTATGCTGACCGACCTCGGTCTCGACAAGGGGGATTATGAGGGCCTGGCCTCTTGGCTTGGAGAGAGATGGGTGAAAGAAAACGCCGGGCAAAGGTTCGTCGACCTAGAAGAGGAGTTGCGGGAGGGCATAGAGCAGTATCTCCGCGCCACAGACTTCTTCCTGGACGGTGACAGGCTGGATAGTTTCCGAGGGCAGCGCCTGTCGGATCTGGACCAGGAGACGCAGGATGATCTGTTACGATACTTGTGGCAGAGGCGGGAAGAAGCTATCAAGGATCAAAGGCTCACAGAGCTGGATGAGCAGACACGTATGAGCGTGGAGCGCTTCCTATCGCAAAAGCGTCTCGGCCTCGACGAGGCAGTAATGGCTGAGTTCAAAGGCCGCAGGTTGGATGATTTGGATGATGAGTTGAGCGAGGGACTGGCTAGATATCTGGGCCACCAGCGGTTGAACGAGACGGGGGATAAGAAGATCCCCGAACTGGATGAGTCCGACAGGGCGATGGTGCAGGCCTATGTGGGCAGACAGTTGATGCATCAGATTGAGCAGCGCTTGATGTTGGGTTTCATCAGTCGGCTGTGGGTGGACTACCTGACAGCCATCGAGGACCTGAGACAGGGCATCGGCCTGCAGGCCTACGGACAGATGGACCCACTGGTAGAGTACAAGCGGCGCGCCTTCAGGATGTTCGGAGAACTGAACGACAACATCCGCCGCATGGTGGTTGGCAACGTGTTCCGGTACCCTCCTCAGCCCTTGAAGCTGGGGCAGGACTAGGGGATAGAAACCATTCCTGACGCTGAAGCGTCGGCCATAGCATGGGCTTCCGATCTAGGGAAAGGATGATAGAGGCCGAGCCTTCGGGCTCAGAGCGAGGACGTTTCTCCTCCCTTGGGGAGTTGAGCATTTGAGAAGAGGAAAATTGACACAAGATTTGCCACCGATCCGTATCTTTTCCGGGCCCTTTGGCACCGGCAAGACGGAAGTGGCGATAAACTATGCCCTTAGCCTGACAGGTGAAGACGAGGCGGTGACCCTAATAGACATGGATGTGGTCACCCCTTATTTTCGTTCCCGAGACGTGGCGGAGCGGCTGGAGAAGAGGGGAATAGAGGTGGTAGCTCCCTCAGACTTCACCAAATACGTTCATCTGCCGGCGATCACCGCGCGTATCTGGGGGGCCCTACAACAGACCGATGGCCTGACGGTGATGGACGTGGGGGGAGATTCCCAGGGCGCCAGGGCCATAGGCCAGTTCAAGGTTCTTATCGAGGAGTCAGGCTACATCATGTATGTGGTAGTTAACCCGTATCGCCCCTTCAACGCCACGGTGGAAAGGATGGCCCAGACCATACACGATATGGAGGAGAACACTCGTCTGAAGGCTGCGGCCCTGGTGAGCAATCCGAACCTGATCGCCGAGACCACCTTAGAGATCGTGGATGAGGGGCATCATCTGGTTGAGCGGGCCAGCCAGGACTTGGGGCTGCCGATAGCTTTCGTGTGTATGGAAGAGCGACTGCTGGAGGAGGGCACTGAGGAGCGGTATGGACAGCCCATTCTGCCTTTGACGCGGCACTTTCACCCGCCGTGGGAGGAATAGTATATTGAGTAACGGAGGTTGGATATAATGCCCACTATAATCATCGACGAGGATCAGTGCAAGGGATGCCAGTTATGCACCAACGTCTGTCCCAAAGACCTGGTGAAGATGGCGGAGAATTTCAACATCAAGGGCTACCATCCGTCGAAGCTGGTGGACCCTGAGGAGGAATGTACCGGCTGCACCCTTTGTGCGCTGATGTGTCCCGATGTGGCCATCACAGTATACCGCTAAACGTGAGGGCTTATCGACTGACGGATTCAGTCAAGCCAATAAGGAGGAACGAGTATGGCAAAAGTGTTGATGAAAGGGAATGAAGCTATCGCGGAAGCCGCGATTCGCGCTGGTTGCGATGTCTATTTCGGCTACCCTATCACGCCTCAGACGGAACTCCTGGAGTATATGTCCAAAAGGATGCCAGAATTGGGGCGTGCTTTCATTCAGGGGGAGAGCGAGATTGCTTCCATTAATATGGTCTTGGGTGCGGCCGCTGCCGGCAAGAGAGCGATGACTTCCTCCTCCAGCCCTGGGGTCAGCCTCAAACAGGAAGGCATTTCCTTCCTGGCGGGTACGGAGTTGCCCGCGGTCATCGTAAACATCATGCGGGGTGGGCCCGGCCTGGGCAACGTGCAGCCCTCACAGTCTGACTACTTTCAGGCCACCAAGGGCGGCGGGCATGGCGATTACTTTGCCATCGTGCTGGCCCCGTCCACGGTCCAGGAAGCGATTGATTTCACCATCCTGGCTTTCGAGTTGGCTGATAAGTACCGCAACCCGGCGATGATTCTGGGCGACGGCAGCATTGGCCAGATCATGGAACCTGTTGAGTTGCCTGAAGTAGAGCCAAAGCCCCCGCCAAAACCCTGGGCTTTGACCGGATCTGAAGGTCGGGAGAAGAATATCATCAGGTCTCTCTATCTTCTCGCCGGGCCTCTGGAGGCGCGAAACCTTATCTTGCAGAAGAAGTATCGTGAGATCGAGGCCAACGAGCAGCGGCACGCTGAGTTTATGTTGGATGGGGCGGAGATAGTCATCGTTGCCTATGGCACCGCTGGCCGGGTAGCGCAAACCGCTATCACCAAGGCCAGGGAAGAGGGGATCCACACCGGATTGTTCCGTCCTATCACTCTTTACCCTTACCCCAAGGATGCCTTGTCTGCCCTAGTTGAGCAGGCCAAAGCATTCCTGGTGCTGGAGATGAGCGCCGGTCAGATGTTGGAGGATGTGGAACTGGTGGTAAAGGGTCAGAAGCCTGTCGAGTTCCAGGGTTGGCTGGGCGGACGAGTTCCGACGCCTACCGAGGTCCTCGACAAGATCAGGGAAGTGGCCGGGAAGTATCCATAATCAGAGCTTAGAAGTGAAATCACGCTTGTTGTGGAGCGCGAAAGGGGAATGACATGCCTGAAGGAAAAGTTGTCTTTAGTAGGCCAGAGGCTTTGGAGGACGTGCCAACCCATTACTGCCCTGGTTGCACCCATGGCATCATCCACCGCCTGATAGCGGAGGTTATAGATGAATTGGGCATCCGGGAGAAGACGATTGGCATAGCCCCAGTGGGCTGTTCAGTCCTAGCCTATCACTATTTCAACCTTGATATGGCCGAGGCTGCTCATGGACGGGCACCAGCGGTGGCCACAGGGGTAAAGCGAGTGCGGCCGGAAAATGTGGTCTTCGCCTATCAAGGTGACGGCGATTTGGCGGCGATCGGCACCGCGGAGATAGTTCACGCTGCCAATCGGGGCGAGAACATCACCACTATCTTTGTGAACAACGCGGTTTTCGGCATGACGGGGGGGCAGATGGCTCCAACCACTCTGCCGGGACAGGTCACCACCTCTACGCCGACGGGGCGAGATGTGAAGCTGGCCGGTCACCCTGTGAAGGTTGCTGAACTCATCGCTCAGACCACTGGAGCGGCCTATGTGGTGCGGCGGGCGGTTACCCAGCCCAAGTACATCCGCAGTTGCAAGAAGGCGATCAAGACCGCCTTCATGACCCAGTTGGCCGGCTTGGGCTTCTCTATAGTGGAGATATTATCCACTTGTTCCACAAACTGGGGGATGAGTCCTATGGAAGCCTTGAACTGGCTGGAAGAGAATATGATCCCCTACTACCCCTTGGGCGATTTCAAGGTGATAGAGGAGGTCAAAGCTCTTGCGTAGAGAAGGGACAGAGGCGCTCTGAGGGTAGGGCGGCGTCTCTTTGACTGAGTAAAGGAGCGTATCTATGTTGGAACAGATTGTCATCTCTGGCTTCGGGGGGCAAGGGGCCCTCTTTGCCGGACAGTTGTTGACCTACGCTGGCCTGGAGGAGGACAGGCACGTAGCCTGGTTGCCATCCTACGGCCCTGAGATGCGGGGAGGAACAGCCCGCTGTACGGTGACCATCTCCGACGAACCTATCGGTTCCCCGATCACCGATACCCCCAGCGCAGTGATCGCGCTGAACCCTCCCTCCATGGAGATGTTTGAACCGAATGTGCTGCCTGGTGGCTTGCTCATAATCAATAGCTCCATCGCCAGGGAAGAGGTGAAGAGGGATGACATCACCTCTATCAAGATACCGGCCACCGGCATAGCCAGAGACGAGATGGGGGACGAGCGGATGACCAACATGATCCTTCTGGGCGCATTGGTGAGGGTCACGGGCGTGGTCTCCCTGGATTCGGTGATGAACGCCTTGAAGAAGAACCTTCCCGAGAGGAGACACCATCTTTTGGAGCCGAATAGGGAAGCTCTGCAGAGGGGGTGGGACCTTGCCGAGGAGGCGCTGAAGGGTTAGAAGATGCTCGTTGGCGATGTGGTACTGAGGGTGGTAAGTGATGGCGTATTCTGGTTGGATGGAGGGGCTCATTTTGGCATAGTGCCGCGTGTCCTCTGGGAGCCCCTCATCGCTGCCGACGAACTGCATCGCGTTCCAATGGGCCTGAATTGCCTGCTTATCGAATCTCAAGGCAGAAAGATCCTGGTGGACACGGGCCTGGGAAGCAAGCTCTCTTCTAAGCAACGGGATATCCTCAACCTGCAACGGGATAAGGGGTTGGTCGGAGACTTGGGGGAGATAGGCGTTGCGACTGAAGAGGTAGACATCGTCATCAATACCCATCTCCATAACGACCATTGCGGCGGTAATACGATCTTCAACGAGTATAGCGAGGCCATCCCGACCTTTCCCCAGGCAGAATACTGGATACAGCGGCTGGAGTGGGCCGATGCCCGCTACCCCAACGAGCGCACCCGAGCGACATACCTGCCTGAAAACCTCATCCCCCTGGAGGAGAGCGGACAATTGAGCCTCCTTTATGGAGACACGCCGGTCACGGAGGAGGTACGATGCGTCGTTAGCCGGGGGCATACCCGGGCTCACCAGTCGGTGATCATCGAGTCGCAAGGGCAGAAAGCCATCTACCTGGGCGACCTGGCTCCCTGGAAGGAGAACATCGAACGGCTCTCGTGGACCCCCGCTGGCGATGTGGAACCCTTGGAGACGATGGAGACCAAGCGTGCCTTCCAACAATGGGCCCTGGAGGAGGAGGTGCTGCTCGTCTTTGAACACGATCCCCGAATCACCGCGGGCTATCTGCGCCAGCACGGGGACAAATTCGAGGTAGAACCGGTTACCGTTTAGCGAAATATGAGCGTGAAAGCCCCGCCCTGATCAAGGAAGGAGATCATGGAAATCTCTCCGCAAAGGATACAGATCCCCTGTCCCGCCTGTGGAAGTCCTATTCCCGCCGAGGTGTGGCGGATAGTGGATGTGGGGCAGAAACCAGACCTGAAGGGACAGCTTTTACAGGGTCAACTCAACGTCACCACCTGTCATCAGTGTGCTCGCCGCACGGCTGTGGCGACCCCTCTCGCCTACCACGATCCCGACAAAGAGTTGTTTGTCTTCGTCTTGCCCACTGAGCTGGGCCTTTCCGGGGAGGAACAAGACAAAAGCATCGGTGAAATGACTAACGTGCTGATGAGCTCCCTTCCAGCGGAAAAGCGAAAAGGGTATCTGTTCCGGCCTCAGACTCTCTTCTCCATGGCGAGTTTGAGGGAAGAGGTCCTGCGAGCGGATGGCGTTACCCCCGAGATGATGCAGGAGCAGATGGACAGGAACCAACTTATCCAAGAACTGCTGGCGCAGAGGGGAGATCAAGCGGGACTCAAAGCTCTGGTGGAAGAGAAGAAGGGCCAACTGGATTATGAGTTCTTCCTGGTATTGACTGCGTCCATTGACGGGGCCAAGCATGAGGGGAATGAGGTCTTGGCCGACGAGTTGTCCGCTCTGCGGACGAAGCTGCTAGAATTGATCGGAGCGCCGCAGAGACTCCCTTCTGAGGAGATTGAGCCTGAAATGACTCTGGAGGAGTTCATCGATGAACTGCTTGCCCACAGAGACGATGCCGACTTCAAGGCGTGGCTGGCGGCCCTACGTCCTCTTCTAGACTACCAGTTCTTCCAGGCGCTGACGGGCGAGATAGAGACCGCTGAGGGAAAAGGGGAGGAGGAACGGGCCAAGGAATTGACGGGGTTACGCAGCAGGATACTTGGTCTGATGGAGGAGCTTGACCAGGAGGCGAAGGAGGCCCTGGAGCGAGCGACCACGTTGCTGCGGCAGATATTGGAGAGAGAGGACATACGGGCGGCAGCGGAGGAGAACCTGGAGCAGATAGATACGACTTTCCTGACGGTTCTGGAGGCGAACATTGTCGCAGCTCGCGAAGCAGGGCAGGAGGAGGTGGCCGAGAAGCTAACCGAGCTACGGGCGCACGTTGTTTCGTTGCTCGAAGCACGCCTGCCGCCAGAGATGCGTTTGATAAATCAGTTGTTGTCCACAGAGGGGTTGGAGGAACGGCAACAACTCCTTCAAGAGCAGGCGGAGCTGGTAGACGAGGATTTTCTACAGTTGCTCAAGTTGGTAGCCGAGGATCTGCGACGGCAAGGGCATGAGACAGCTGCGGACCACTTGGGAGAGAGCGTCAAACAGGTAGAGGCGAATCTGCAAGAAGCAGGAGGCGACGAGGCGTCTACAGGATAGCGGCTTGGATATTGCTTCCTTCGAGATTGGCCCCGGTGAGGTCGGCATCGTGGAGGATAGCGCCCCAGAGGTTAGCATTGGTCAAGTTGGCATGCTGCAAATCCGCCCCCGTGAGGTCAGCCCCCGCCATCCCAACCCATTCCAGGTTGGCTCCCCGCAAGTCTGCTCCTTCCAGGCTGGCCTTAGGCATATAGGCCCATCTTAGGTTGGCCAATCGAAGGTCGGACGCGGCTAGGTTTGCTCTGGTCAGGTTGACCTTATCCAGAGAAGCTCCCCTTAAGTCAGCCCCTGATAAATCACTCCCCGTCAGGTTGGCGCCCGTCAACGTCGCGTCGACGAGGCTTGCCTTCGAGAGGTCAGCCTCAGAGAGGCTGGCCCTCAGTAGGCGGGCGCCCTTCAAGTTGGCCTTGGAAAGCACAGCCTTGATAAGTATGGCCTCTGCCATATTGGCTCTTTCCAGGTCGGCCCCTATAAGGATGGCCTCTCTAAGGTTGGCTCCAAGAAGATTGGCCCGTACAAGATTAGCCCTTTGCAGGTCGACCTGGACCAGGTTAGCCCTAACCAGGGTGGCTCCCTCTAGGTCAGCGCGTTCCAGGTTGCTACCTGCCATATTAGCCAGATAGAGGTAGGCGTCCCTCAGGTCAGCCCTGGCCATATTGGCTCCGGTCAAATCAGCACCCAGGAGATTCGCTCGGAGCAAGCTGGCTCTGGCCAGATCCACGCTCACGAGATTGGCTCTGGTGAGGATCGCTTCCTGAAGGGTGGCCCCCGCCAGGACCGCGTTCTCGAGACTGATCTTTTCCAAATCAGCGTTTTGCAGGTTGGCGTTGGTCAGATCCGCACCATCGAGCACAAACTTCTGGAGCTCGAGGCTGTTTAGGTCAGCATCCCTGAGTTCGATTTTGCTTATGATCCCCATAGCTTGATCATAAGCGAGTTCCAATATTTCCTCTGCCGTCATCCTGTGATCAGGCATCCTGCCTTCCCCCCGTCTTGCCCATCGTGCGCAAGACAGCCAAGCGATCATATTATAATCAAAGTCCAGATATTTCGCCAGTCGCCGAACGGCTGGCGTTGCGCAGCAAAAGCCCATGGACCGCGAGGGGCCTGCCCTGAGCTTGGCCTGAGTTCTTTTCATCGAATGGCTTGTCGAAGGGTGTCCCCCAACGCTTTTGCATTAACTTGTCAGGACGAGCTCCTGTTGGCCCCCGCCCCCCTCAATCCCCCTTCCCCCAGTGCATTGGGGGAGCTTGTAAC
>JBFFDV010000039.1:0-13032 GCA_041559215.1 Anaerolineae bacterium
AGCCTCTGCTGTCACTGGCGCTTCTTCCTCAAGCTCGGCCGCAGCCTCCAATTCCTCTTCCGGGTCGACCGCAGCTTCCAACTCCTCCTCGATCTCAGCGACCGCCTCTACTGCAATCGGCGCTTCCTCCTCAAGTTCGACAACAGCCTCCAATTCTTCCTCGGGCTGAACCGCTACTTCCAACTCCTCCTCGATCTCAACGACCGCCTCTAATGCGATCGGCGCTTCCTCCTCAAGTTCGGCAGCTTCCGCTCTCATCTCGACCAATGCCTCTCGGCCCTCCATCTCCGCTCGGGTCGGTGCTTGCTTCAGGCTAAGGCTCATGCGCTTGCGACTGGCATCTATGCCGAGAATCTTCAGATAAACCCCCTCGCCTTCCTTCACCAGGTCCCGGGGGGAGAAGTCACCATCAGCCAACTGAGAGATATGAATCAGACCCTCAATCCCATCATCAATACGGGCGAAAGCCCCAAAGCTTACGACATTGGTTATGACACCCTTGATTATCTGACCAACATGATAGCTCTCCTCAGCTAATTGCCATGGATCTGGTTTCAGACGTTTCAAGCTGAGGCCAATGCGTTTCTTCCTCCGGTCAACACGCAGCACATAGACCTCGACCTCATCCCCTACACCCAATACTTCACGAGGATGCTTCACCCGCCGCCATGACAACTCAGAGATGTGGACTAGGCCATCCGCCCCACCCAGATCAACGAAGGCGCCAAAATCACAAAGGTTTCTTACCGTGCCGACGCGGATATCTCCCTCCTGCAAGTCGTTGAGGAGCATCTCCTTCCGCTTCTCACGCCACTCGCGGGTGGCAGCTCGCTCGGAGAAAATGAGTCGGCGGCGCTCACGATCCACCTCTATGGCCTTAAGCATGAGCTTTCGACCTTCCATTCCAGCCAGCAGCTCCATGCGAGACTCACCACGGCTTTGCCTACTGAAGGTAGCCAACTGTGAAGAGGGCACAAAGCCCCGAATCCTGCCGAAATAGACCAGGAGACCACCCTTGTTATAGCCAGAGACGGTGCCTTCGAATATGTCGCCCTCCTCGTGAAGCTTTTCAGCCTTGCGCCAATCCTCCACTGTGCGAGCCATGTTGAGGGATACGATCACATTGCCTTCCGCGCTCTCAGGCCTGAGCACGTAGACCGGCACTTTGTCACCGACCTCTATTTCCTCACGGGCCTCTTCCCCCATCTTCTGCAGATCATACCTGGGCACTACTCCCTCTGTCTTACCACCAATATCAACGATGATCTCGTCATCATCAACGCGAACCACCTCAGCGTATCTGATATCCCCTCGCTGAGGACGCTTATAGTCGTACTCCTCCCTGAGGAACCTCCACATGGGCGATCCAGTCTCTTCCTTGTTGTTTGAATCCTCTTCGCCCACAAAATTCTCTATCATAATCCTTCAGACTTCCCCTTTCAGCTTTACTTTCGAACTCTGCCCGGAACTTGCAGCCCCTCTTCGGTCAGCGGGGTTGCGAATCCAATCAAGTGATTGCCAGGTCAGGTTTGACCTCTTGCTCCTCCTCTTTATCCCCTTCCAACTCGCTTTCCTCCGCCTCTATCTGAGCATGGAAGCCCGTTCCAGCGGGAATCAGCTTGCCAATGATTACATTCTCCTTCAACCCACGAAGGTCATCAAGCTTGCCCTCGATGGCAGCCCTAGCCAGAACATTTATGGTATGTTGGAAAGAAGAAGCGGACAGAAAGCTCTCGGTATTCAAAGCCGCCTTCGTGATGCCCAAGAGCACTTGCACAGCCGTAGCCGGAGTACCACCCTCCTCCGTGACTCGACGGTTGGCTTCCTCAAAGGCAAGGCGATCTACCATCTCTCCCAACAGGAACTCCGTGTCCCCTGGCAAGGTGACCGAAACCTTGCTCAGCATCTGACGAATGATCATCTCAATGTGCTTGTCGTTGATGTTCACACCTTGAGAACGGTAGACCTTCTGTATCTCCTCCAGGAGGTACATCTGTACAGCTTCTCGGCCCTGGATGCGCAACACCTCATGGGGATTGAGAGGACCCTCCGTTAGCTGCTCGCCAGCGCTCACCGTCTGACCATTCCTGATCCGGATGCGAGCAGCGGAGGCCACCTCGTACTCGTTGCTAGTCTGCTCCTCTCGATAGATCATGACCTTCGAGCCATCTTCCATGATTACGCGGCCACCGCTTTGGGCTATGACTTGGTCGAATCGCGGGCTACCCTTGCTGCCTCGCTCAGCTAGCACCGTGCCTTTATCGATCTCCTGACCATCCTCAACTAGGACCCTGTAGCCATACTTAATCTCATGCTCATCTCTAAAGACATCAGTCGCCGTAACGACTATCTTGCGCAAGCCATCTTCGTGCAGAATCTGCGCCATCCCTTCCAGATCGGAAATGATAGCCTGTCCCCTCGGGTTTCGAGCTTCAAAAAGCTCCTGAACCCGCGGCAACCCATGAGTAATGTCTCTATGCTCGCCCTCGACCACGCCGCCAGTATGAAAAGTACGAAGCGTTAGCTGAGTGCCTGGCTCACCGATGGACTGAGCAGCGATGATGCCTACGGCCTCACCTGGTTTTACCAGCCCTCCTCGAGCTAAGTCCCTGCCGTAGCAAGTGCGGCACACACCATACCGCAGTTCACAAGCCAGAGGAGAACGGACATACACCTCCGGGATACCTGCTTCTTCGATCCCAGCGACATGTGCCCTATTGATCATCTCCCCCCTGTGGACAATGACCTCACCACTATCGGGATGCACGATGTCTGCCGCTGTCAGACGCCCCCAGATACGCTCCTCAAACGTCTCGCCGATTACCTCAGACCGATCTGCTGTGATCCATATGCCAGCCAAGGTACCACAATCCTCGGCTTTTATGATCGAATCCTGGGCGACATCCACCAGACGACGCGTCAGATAGCCAGCATCCGCCGTACGCAGGGCCGTATCCGCAAGACCTTTGCGCGCTCCGTGGGTGGAAATGAAGTATTCCAACGCGGTCAACCCTTCCCGGAAATTGGAACGAATGGGTAACTCAATGATCCGTCCTGAAGGGTCAGCCATGAGCCCTCGCATTCCAGCCAACTGCCTGATGGGTTGAAAACCACCCTTGGTAGCCCCTGAGGCGGCCATAAGCCGGATAGAACCCATAGGATCCAGGGCCTTAGCCACTGCCTCAGTGACTTCATCCATAGCCTCGGTCCAAAGCTCCACCTTCTTGACGTACTGCTCGTTCTCGGTTATCAACCCTCGGCGATACTGGCGCTCGATTCCCTCCGCCTCGGCAGAGATCTCACGGAGAATCCGCCCCTTCTCGTCTGGAACGGTGATATCGTTGACAGCTATGGTCAAGCCGGAGAGAGTGGCATATTTGAAGCCCAAGTCCTTGATCTCGTCAACCATCGTCGCCGTGGCCGCGGGGCCCAGTTCATGATAGCACTCGGCCACCAACTGTCTCAGCTTGCCCTTATCCATCACCTCATCCTTGTAGCGAATGTCCTCTGGGAGGGCAGCGTTAAAGATGGCCCGGCCGACGGTGGTATCAATGACCCTAGTGAATCTTCTCTTTGTGACCAAGGTCTTGGTGCGCACCTTTATCTTAGCATGCAAGTCTACCTGGCCCAGTTCGTAGGCCAAGATCACCTCATCCAGATCGGAGAAGACCTTGCCTTCGCCTTTGCACCCGTCCTTCTCCTGAGTTAGGTAGTAGCAGCCAAGAACCATGTCTTTGGTGGGGCTGACCGTCGGCTCACCATTGGCCGGCAACAGCAGGTTATGGTTGGACATCATCAACTCTCTGGCTTCCCGCTTGGCCGCTTCCGAGAGAGGCACATGAACCGCCATCTGGTCCCCATCGAAGTCGGCATTGAACGCGGCACAAACCAGTGGATGAATCTGGATAGCATTGCCCTCTACGAGCACAGGCTCGAAGGCCTGGATGCCCAGTCGGTGCAATGTCGGGGCTCGGTTGAGAAGAACGGGATGCTCCTTGACTATCTCCTCCAGCACTTCCCAAACTTCGGGACGCATCTGTTCGATAATACGCCTGGTCCCTTTCACATTGTGGGCATAGCTATACTCCACCAACTTATGCATGACAAAAGGCTTGAACAGTTCCAAGGCCATGCTCTTAGGTAGACCACACTGGTGCAACTTAAGATGAGGCCCTATCACTATCACCGAGCGACCGGAATAGTCGACCCGCTTCCCCAGCAGGTTGCGCCGGAAACGTCCCTGCTTGCCCTTAAGCATATCGGAGAGAGACCTCAATTGCCTCGAGCCTCGCGAGGATACAGCCTTACCCCGACGGCTATTATCGATCAGAGAGTCCACCGACTCCTGAAGCATCCGTTTCTCGTTGCGTATGATGACATCAGGCGCTCTCAACTCTATCAGTCGCTTCAGGCGATTATTTCGATTGATAACGCGACGATAGAGATCATTGAGGTCACTCGTCGCGAAACGCCCTCCGTCCAACTGCACCATTGGCCGCAAATCGGGCGGAATGACCGGCAACAGGGTCAGTATCATCCATTCGGGACGATTGCCAGACTTACGCAGGGCCTCAACCACCCGCAACCGCTTGGTAGCCTTATTGCGTCGCTGCTTAGAGCGGGTATCTCTGGCTTCGAGCCGCAGGCTCTCAGCCATCGCATCCAATTCAAGGTTCTGGCAGACTTTGTATAAGGCCTCTCCTCCCATCTCCGCACTGAAGAAACGGCCCCACTTGTCCTCTAGCTCCCGATGCTGAGTCTCGTTTAGAAACTGCTTCACTTTGATACTTTTGATCTCTCTACGTTCGTCATCCGCTGCAGCCCTTAGGCTCTCTATCTGCTGATCCACTTCATTGGTAAGCTCGCGGATCTTCTCTTCAGCCTCATTACGCAACTGATCAATCTCAGCCTCGATAGGGGCCAACTCGTTCTCCTGCTTTTCTCGTGTCTGCCCCTCCATCTCCTCGATTTCGGCCTGCACGGCCCGATTCAAGAGGCTCAGATGCTCCCGTTTTACCAAGGTGCGAGTGGGCACCAACACCTCGTCAGAGGGGCCAAACACTATGTCCTTTCGTATGACCTTCCCCATGGCCTTGTTCAACCTAGCCTGGACGGCGGCCGCCTCTCTCATTATGCGATCGGTTCCATCGCCCAACTGGTCCTCATATTTGTCTCTGATCGCTTTCGCCCGAGCCTCTAACTTTTCTATCTTCCCCTCTATCTCCTGTTCTATCTCATCGGAGCGCTCCTCAAGAGAAAGCTGTAGCCCTTCAATCTCGCTAGCCAACTTTTCGTCGACCTTGCGCAGCACCTTTGCCCGAGCCTCCTCATCAATCCCAGTGACCATGTACTGAGCGAAATAAAGTACGCGGTCCAGGTTGCGTCGCGAGATGTCCAGTAGCAACCCCAAATAGCTGGGTACTCGCTGCGTGTACCAGATGTGGGCCACAGGCGAGGCCAGTCTGATATGTCCCATGCGTTCCCGTCTAACTCGCGAACGGGTGACTTCGACGCCACACTTCTCACAGACAATGCCTTTGTAGCGAATCTTCTTATACTTGCCGCAATAGCATTGCCAATCCTTGGTAGGGCCGAAAATGGCCTCGCAGAACAGGCCATCTCTCTCCGGCCTCAGACGCCGATAGTTGATTGTTTCGGGTTTGGTAACCTCGCCGTAGGACCAGGAACGAATCTGCTCGGGTGAAGCTAGACTCACGCGCAAGGCCTTGAAATCCTTGATGTCCAATATACCCTCCTACCTTGATTTACTGTCAGATCGCGCCATAAGGGGCGATGCCCCCCGCATCTGCCCTCCACGCCGGGTCACTATGCATCAAAAACAAAAATCTCGGTTACCCTACCCCAGTACACGTAGCGGCAAGACAACCGAGTTCTCTATATCGCCAGTCTCGTGACCTGATGTCTATGTCCGGGTCATGGAGACACAAACTATATTGAGCACACTCCCATAAACAGGGTCCTTCTAGATATACACTCAACTACAGATAGGGAGTTAGCGAACTCGGTAGCCCGGCGCTTCGAGATGGAAGCGTTGTGCGAATTGTTCAAATAACTATTATACAACATTTTTGCAGTAATGTCAAATTCCGTGCTTGCGCAGCAATTAGGTACAAGCCCCAAGATACAGGGGTATGAAAGGTACGAGGGGACACCCCTCGTGCTCCCCAGGCTTTGGTTGCGCAACGCCTGGTGCTCAAGCCTCCGCTTCCTCTCTGACGTAGGGCACCGCCAAAGCGGCCGGGGCGCCGATACGCTTCCGCACCGCTTCCCGTGAGGCAAAAATCAGAATGATGATCACTGCGGCATAGGGCATCATGCGCAGAAATTCAGGGGTCAACAGCACCTTCGCCAATTGCGGCAAACCAGCCAGGGGCAACATCTGCACATCAAAGACTACACGACTTACAGCCCCAAAGAGATAGGCCCCGAAGGCCGCCCGCCAGGGGTCCCAGGCCGCAAAAATGACGAGTCCCACGGCAATCCAGCCCCAACCCGCCGTCATGTTCTCTATCCAGCCTGGAGTATAGGCCAGGCTCAGGCTTGCTCCCCCCAAACCGGCAAGAACCCCTCCCACAACAGTATAGATGTACCGAGTCAGGACCACATTCACCCCCAAAGCATCTGCCGCTGCAGGATTCTCCCCCACAGCCCGCAGGTGCAATCCCTGTCGGGTCCTGTTAATCCAGAACCACGCAATCGGTATCAGGATGAAGCACAAGTACACTGTGACATCATGCTCGAAAAGACTGGGACCCAAAACCGGCATGTCGCTCAACACAGGAATGAACAGAGCACGAAACTTCGGAGCCGGCACATTGACGTAAGGGAACCCCAAAAAGGCGCTCAACCCAGTGCCAAATATGGTCAATGCAAGCCCGCTGACCACCTGGTCACCTCGAAGAGTGATGGAAATGAAAGCGTGGATCAAGCTCAGCAAACCACCCGCCACCATGGCGGCTAGCACGCCTATCCAGGCACTATCCGCGGCCAAGGAGGCTACTATTCCGGTGAGCGCCCCAATGAGCATCATCCCTTCCACACCAAGGTTCAGTATCCCCGAGCGCTCGGCAAAAATCTCACCCAAAGCGCCATAGAGAATAGGCGTGCCTGCGGCGATGCCTGCACTCACGATGATGATCAGGAATCGGACAATCTCCTCCATGTTCCTTGGCCCTCGTCTTACCTCCCCCGCTCGAAGCGGATACGATAGCGAATCAAGACCTCCCCCCCGATAAGCACAAAGAAGATGACCGCCTGCAACATCATACCCAACGCCTTGGGCGCCCCTGGAATGGCATCACTACCCCGAAATAGGCCGCCCAAGAGCAAGGAGACGACGATCACCCCCCACGGGTTCAGTTTGGCCAGCCAAGCCACTATGATCGCCGTATAACCGTACCCCGGCGAAAACATCCGCTTGATAAGGTGCAGATTGCCCGAGATCTCGCTCATTCCAGCCAGACCAGCCATGCCGCCACTGATCATCATAACCAACAGTATGTTGCGTGCCAGATTCATGCCCGCGTAGCGGGCAGCACGCTTATTCTCACCTATCACCCGCACTTCGTAACCCCAGCGGCTACGCGCTAGCAGCACAGAAAAGATTCCAGCCGCAACGAGGCTCAGCACAAAGCCCAGATGTACCCGTTGCCCATTGAGAAAATAGATGGTTCCCAGGGAGAGAAGGCCCACCAGCAGGGCACCGATGCCCAACTTGAGCCGTTCCCGCCTGTCCTGCAGACGACGTACGATCCAGTACAGAACTACGATTCCACCTACGATCAGAAAAACCACAGTAGGCAAGTACCAGGCCTCGGTGATGGTCTGCAAGGTCGCACTTGGGCTCAGTCGAGTGGTACGAGGGAATCCCAGACTAGTGGGATCCTGCCAGGGACCCACAACCAGATAATTAATCCATTGTATGGCAATATAGTTCAACATCAGGCTGGTGATGATCTCGTTGACGCCGAGGAAGGCCTTGAGGGCACCCGGGATAGCCCCCCATAATGCTCCTCCCACAAAGCCAGCAGCTATCATAGCCGGCAGTAGGATCCAAGCCGGGGCATCGGGCCAAGTGTAAGCGACGAGGGTGGAGAGGAATGCTCCCATGTAAAGCTGTCCTTCGGCCCCGATGTTCCAGACCAGCATACGAAAGGCCAGCGCCACCCCCAGACCTGCCAGCATCAAAGGGATGGCCTTCATTATCGTCTCAGAGATGCCGTATGCGCTGCCAAAAGCCAGCAGCACCATGTCGCGATACCCAGTCAGAGGGTTGATGCCCTGGGCGAGCATGGGCAGCATCCCCAGGATCAAAGCGATGACCAGGGAAAGAATCGGTACCGCGTAGGGCAGCCAGCGAGGAACATCAAGCCTTGGCTCCAGCCTCACGGAAAAACCTCGCAGAGCTGGCAGGGCTCTACCGGTGCTACCCTCCACCTTCCACCTCCTCCTTGAGGCTGCCAGCCATCATCAGACCTAGCTCCTCTACACCCGCCTCCTCAGCATCGACAACACCCATGACCCGCCCTTCATACAAAACCGCGATCCGGTCGCTCATGGTCAGAAGCTCATCCAGGTCCTCGGAGATCAACAGAATAGCACCGCCAGCCTGCCGCTGCTCCAACAGCAACCGGCGCACCGCCTCTGTAGCTCCGATGTCCAAACCCCGTGTTGGATACACGGCCACCATCAAAGCTGGCCTTGAGGATATCTCGCGCGCCAGGATAAGCTTCTGCAAGTTGCCCCCTGAAAGCAATCGTGTGCGTGTCTCGATATCCGGAGCCATCACATCGTAGGCTTCCATAAGTTCCTTGGCGCGAGCGGCGATTACGTCTGCATCGAGGAAGAGCCCGCTAGAGACAGGAGGCTCTCGGTAGGACTTCAGGATCAGATTCTCAGCTACGCTCAGGCCCATGACCAAGCCTACGCCCGTCCTATCCTCAGGTATATAAGCTACCGCCCTGTCCATCACCTCCCGGGGCGAGCGATTGGTTATATCCTCATCGCTTAAGAGAATACGCCCCTCGGTCACAGGACGAAGGCCAACCGTCGTTTCGGCCAATTCGCGCTGGCCATTGCCAGCAACGCCGGCGATGCCCAAGATCTCGCCCTGCCGAAGGGTCAGCGAAACGTCGCGCAAAGCTTTCAGCCCCTTATCGCTGAGAGCACTGAGGCCATCGATCTCCAAGACCACCTCGCCCGGTTCGCGTTGCTGTTTGTCGAGGCGGAACAAGACCTCACGATCAACCATCATCTGAGCCAGAGATCTTCTGTCTGTGCCACTGGCATGCACAGTATCCACCACCCTTCCTCGCCGAAGGACGGTAATGCGCTCGGCGACGGACATCACCTCCCCCAGTTTGTGGCTGATGAAGATGACAGTCTGTCCCTCCTCAGCCATGCGACGCAGAGTATTGAACAGCTCTTTTACCTCCTGGGGGGTCAGCACGGCAGTGGGCTCGTCCATCACCAGGATCCGTGCTCCACGGTAGAGCGCTTTGAGTATCTCAACCCGCTGCTGCTCCCCGACGGATAGCTGCCAAATCTTAGCCCGTGGATCAACCTGTAGATGGTAGCGATCGGCCAGCGCGGCTATCTCTTTCTCCACGCGACCCAGGTTCAAGGCAAAGCGCGGGTCGTCCAGACCCAGGATGATATTCTCGGCCACGGTATGAGATTCCACCAGCATGAAGTGCTGGTGAACCATACCCAATCCCAGGTTTATAGCATCGCGAGGGGAACGTACAACAACGGGTTGAGCATCTATCAAAATCTGGCCCTCGTCGGGCTGATAAAGGCCAGTCAGAATCTTCATTAGGGTGGTCTTGCCAGCGCCATTTTCACCCAGCAAAGCATGGATCTCACCGTGTCGCACGGCAAAGTCAACGTGGTCGTTGGCCAGCACACCAGGGAATCGCTTGGTGATGCCCTCCATGCGGACTGCGAAGGGGCCTGTCTCCATAAGGGATGAACTCTCCTGTGAAGATGCAAGTAGCCCTGAGATAGGCTCCCAGGGCTACCTGATTGATGACCTTACTATTCGCAGCCGACGCCCTCGGGCACTTCGGAGTTCACACCCTCCACGTACCAGTCGAAGCAGATCAGCTCCAGGTCGGTCATGCACTCACCCTCTGCCACCCTCAGTTCGCCCTGGTTGTCATAGATAGGGCCGCAGAAGACATCGTCTCCTGGCCAGCCGGTATCAACGGCTGCCTGAGCTCCCTCGGCGGCTGCGGGGCCGAGGTCGGTCAGAACGACGATACCGTCGGCCATGGCGTCATACGGCGTCTCGGGCGCCCAGGTGCCGTCACGCACCGCCTCCACGATCTCCACATAGGTGGGGCCCCAGTTCCAGCAAGGGGTAGTCAAACACAGCTCGGGAGCTGCCGCGCAACTCTCGCAGCTATCGTAGCCAACCGACCAGACGCCTCTCTCCGCCGCGGTCACCACCGGGACGGTGGTATCGGTGCCGGTGAAGATAACATCCACCCCAGCGTCAACCATGGAGTTCACGGCCGCTGTCTCCGCCGGTGGATCGAACCAGTTGAGGATCCAGACAACTTCCATCTGCACATCTGGGTTCACCGAGCGGGCTCCCAAGGTACAGGCGTTGATCAGCCGGATAACCTCAGGTATCTGGATGGGCGCCACATAGCCGATCTTGTTGGTCTGCGTGGTCAGCCCAGCCACGGTTCCCGCTAGGTATTTAGCTTGGTACATACGCCCGAAGTAGGAGCCCATATTATCGGCGGTCAGGAAGCCAGAGCAGTTCTCGAAGATGACGTCGGGATAGTCGGGGGCCACCGCAGCGGTGGCATCACGGAAGCTGAAGCTGGTGGTGAAGATGACGTCGTTTCCCTGCTCCGCCAGGTCGCGGATTCTTGCCTCAGCATCAACGTCGGAGACGCTCTCCAGATAGGTGGTCTCTACCTGGTCGCCGAGCCGCTCCTCCAAATACAGCCGCCCCTCATCGTGAGCGAAGGTCCAGCCATGGTCTCCGATAGGACCCACATAGACGAAGGCTGCCTTTATGGCCTCCTCCTCCGGTGGTGGCGCGGGAGTACCACAGGCTGCCAACAGTAGTGCAAGCCCCATCACCACCACCATAATCAAAGAAACTCTCCTAACCATTTTTCCCTCCTCTTGACTCAGATTATCAACCACATCTATCAAGGGATGCCTACTGTTTCTCGAGCAACCACCTCCTCTCTGTCCAACACCAAATCCAGATCCCTAAGACGATTCAAAGTATATCATCACTGGGATGAACTAGCAAGCCATAGCATGTTCCAAAGGGCTTGCGCAGCAATTAGGCCCAAGCCCCAAGATAGAGGAGCATGAAGGGTACGAGGGGCCTGTCCTGAGCGAAGTCGAAGGAACACCCCTCATGCTCCCCGGGCTTTTGCTGCGCAACGCCGTTCCAACGAGCGCACCATTCTACCATGAAACCGACCGATGCCTCAGTTTGGCTTACGTGGCGGCCTCATTGTAACCAGGTAGGGTCTAAATCAGGTCCTATCCCGGTCCCAATCAGGTCCGAACTGGACCAGAACTGGGCAATTCGGTCAAGGCGTTGGGTTTCGGCACCGTCTAGACTGCGGTCAAATAACCTGGCACCAGGCGAGTCCGTTGAGAGTCTACAGTGGGATAGACTGGGACTACCCTGTTCTTTGTGTTTATAATATGGACAGAGGAAGGCGAAACGGGACAAAAACTTGACTTTTGATACAGAATACTGTATAATAGCGACAAGGAGGTATATCATGCCTATAACGCTCAATCTGAATGTCCTCATCGCCCAGTGGGAGCAAACCAATCCGGGTCAGAAGCTCACCCTGAGAAGGCTCGGCGACTTGACCGGCGTCAACAAGAATACCCTCGCCCGTCTCAGGAGTGGAACAGCCCAGAGGATAGACCTCGGAACGCTGGATAGGCTCTGCAGGTTCTTCAACTGCACCCCGAACGATCTCTTGCTCTACGGCAAGGAGGGCGTAGTAATCATCAGTGCCGACAGGAGGGAAGTCATGAAAGACAAACTGGTGAGAGATGTAATGCACCGCAAAGTGATCAGTTGCAAGGTGGACACCCCGCTAAAGGAGGTGGCCAGAAGGCTGGATAGCGAGAAGGTGAATGCTCTCATTGTGGTAGACGAGAGTGGTGACGTCTGCGGCATAGTATCGCAGACCGACCTGGTGAAGGCGTTCGAACAAGACTGGGGGAACCTCGTTGCGGAAGATGTGATGACGACGGACGTAGTCACGATCATTCCCGACATCCCTGTCTTAGCGGCGGTGGAGTTGATGCTGGACAATCAGATCCACCGCGTGGTCATCACCCAGGGGGGACTGCAGCCTCGTCGCCCAGTTGGCGTCCTCTCCATGACCGACGTCGTCAGCGAGATGGCACAATAAAAGGGAGCCCCTCTCGCACTGTAGTCTTGCCTCTATTGCGGAAAGGGGCGATCCTTGACGGGGCCAGACTTCGCTCTCCATCTCAAGGTGGTGTATCCTGCTAGCCCGGCCGCACCGCTAGCCAGGAGCAGCATCGTTCCGCAACCTGGGACGATGCTGCTGCCTCGCAGTCCTCTGCGCAGAGCCAGCTTGGTGACGTATGCCTGCGCCAGAGTGATTCGCAATCTGGCCACTCCAATCGATACACGGTTTCTGCCTTGGCAGCGGACCCCTTGTGGCGCTGTGAAATGACCTTGCCAAAGTTTCTGTTCAGTACTATAATAGTGGTACTTCAGCCCTCAAATTGATGGACCTAGTGCCATGCAATACCTCCTCTTAGGCAAAGATATGAGATTCGGACAATCCCATAATAGGCCGATACCACTCAGGTGAAGTGGGATGTCTGTTGCTGAGCCGACTGAGGCAAGTTCGGACATGGCGTAGCTAACCATCATGTACGTCGTTTATGAGCGATATTGACTGCCCACCTTAACAACTTCTATGCACTGTCTCGGGTTCTATGCGCCATTTCCAGAACCGGATGAAGGGGACGAATCGTCGC
>JBFFDV010000040.1:0-12970 GCA_041559215.1 Anaerolineae bacterium
CGATCCCAAGCGCATGAGAATGGACGGAACCGGTTACCATCTAAGAAGCCGTGAAGAGATGGCGGCGCTTTTCTCCGAAGTGCCACAGGCTTTGAGCAACACCTTGGAGATCGCCCAGCGCTGTAACTTGGCTTTCGAGTTCAATACATTGCACTTGCCCCCCTTTGAGGTGCCTGAGGGCTTCACCACTGAGAGCTATCTCACCCATCTCTGTGAAGAAGGGTTGAGAAGACGGTATCCCCACATCATGCCCGAGATCGAGGAGCGACTCCAACATGAACTTGCCTTGATCAAGGACATGGATTTCGCCGCCTACTTTCTCATCGTCTGGGACCTGATCCGCTTCGCCAAGAGCAAAGATATCCTGGTAGGGCCGGGGAGGGGTTCCGCAGCGGGGAGCATCGTCTCCTATTGTCTGGGCATAACTGACCTCGATCCCCTCGAGCATGGTCTATTCTTTGAGCGCTTCTTGAATCCAGGACGTCGTACCATGCCCGATATAGACATGGATTTCCCAGAGGACCGCCGAGCCGAAGTCATCTCCTATGTGGTGGACAAATACGGCCAGGATCATGTCGCCCAGATCATTACCTTTGGCACGATGGCCGCCCGGGCGGCAATTCGTGACGCGGGCCGGGCCTTGGATCTGCCCCCCAGCGATGTGGATAGAACGGCTAAGCTCGTCCCCTTTGGTGCCTCCATTGACAAAGCTCTGGAGACGACACCGGAGCTGCAGGGACTCCATCAGGAGCAAGTCTACATCCGTGATCTGCTGCAGGCAGCCAAGAGCTTGGAGGGAGTAGTGAGACATGCTTCCACCCACGCCGCCGGGGTAGTCATCACCGATGAACCTCTCACCCAATATGTACCTTTGCAGGGGGCGATCAAGGGTGAAGGGGTAATAACCCAGTACGCGATGGGCGACCTTGAGCGCATCGGCCTCTTGAAGATGGATTTTCTGGGCCTGTCGACCTTGACAGTCATTCAACGAACCTTGGACATTATCAGGGAGACGCAGGGTGTAGAGCTTCAGCTGGAGGAGATGGATCTTGAGGATCCATACATATACCGCCTGCTCTCAGCTGGTGAAGTCACTGGCATCTTCCAGGTGGAGAGCGCGGGGATGCGTCGTGTATCGCTGGAACTACGGCCCACTACCTTCGCTGATGTGATGGCCACCATTGCCCTGTATCGTCCAGGGCCGATGAAGTACATCCCGGATTTCATCAAGCGGAAACATGGGCAGACAGCTATTACCTATCTCTGTCCCGAACTGAAGCCGATCCTGGAAGAGACCTACGGGGTAATCGTCTATCAAGAACAGGTCATCCGCATAGCTCGCGAATTGGCTGGCTTCACCACCAGTGAGGCTGACATGCTGCGCCATGCCATCGGTAAGAAAAAGGCCAAGGAGTTGGAGGCCCAGAGGGAGAAGTTCATCCAAGGGGCTGTCCAGAAGGGCATAGCCGAGGAGACCGCTAGAGAGGTCTTCCAGATGATCACATACTTTGGCCGTTACGGCTTCAACAAGGCCCACGCCGCAGCGTACGCCGTTATCACCTGCCAGACTGCCTATCTGAAGGCCAAGTATCCGGTAGAGTATATGGCTGCCTTGCTCACCGTGGACAAGGATGATAGCGATAGGGTGGCGGTCGAGGTGGCCGATTGCCGTCGGATGAGCATTCCGGTGTGGTCGCCTAATGTGAATTATAGCAATCTGGATTTCACCATTGGCGAGGATTCTCTCGATACCAATGTGGATACACAGAGGGGCGGAGCGGTGCGGGGCATACGCTTTGGTTTGGGAGCGGTGAAGAATGTCGGACAGGGACCTGTTGAGGCCATTCTGGAAGGCCGTCAGGACCGGCCATTCCGGGACATCAGCGACTTCTGTCATCGCGTGGACTTGCGTCAGGTGAACCGTCGCGCTCTGGACAGTCTAATCCGTTGCGGCGCCCTGGACGACTTCGGCCCCAGGGGTCAACTTTTGAACGCCATAGATACAATGATGGCTATCAGTCAACATGCTCATTATGCGCAGGAGATCGGTCAGATGAGCATGTTCGAACTGGGCGATGAACATGGCCTGTCGTTGGATATCGAGGACAGCCTAGACATACCCCGCCGTAGGCAATTGGCCTGGGAAAAGGAATTGCTCGGCCTGTATGTTTCAGAGCATCCACTACAGCAAATAGCTCCCAGATTGGAAAGGGATATCACCGCCTTCTGTGGCCAGATAGATAGCAGCTTACACAGGCAAACAGTGATAATCGCTGGGATGGTAACGCAAGTACGCCGCATCACTACCAAAAAAGGTGAGCCTATGGCCTTTGCGCAATTGGAGGATTTGCAAGGCCATACAGAGATAGTCATCTTCCCTGGCGTCTATGAGAAGACACGCGAACTGTGGCAACCGGACAATATACTTCTGGTCAGAGGCAAGGTCGAGGTCAGGCAGGATGAAGCAAAGGTGATCTGTGATTCGGCCGTAGATTATCAGTCCTGGACGGAGGAGCGAGGGGAAGAAGTGGAAGCCCCATCACCCAGGATGCGCCATCACCTGCATATCACCGTCCCCCGCAGTGGGGACCAGCAACAGGACGTCAGCCTTCTCAGGGAGGTTCATGCACTCCTTGCTAGTCACCACGGGCAAGACCTTTTCAGCCTCTATGTGCCCCGTGATAAGGGGATTGTGCAGTTGATTTTTCCCAATGACACCACAGGATATTCAAAAGTTCTGGAGAGAGCCATCACCGGTTTGTTGGGGGAGGGATGCCTTAGAGTAGAGAGAGTTCAACATCCCTGAACCTCATGGCATGCTATCCCGACTTGCGGAGCGATCCACTTAGAATCTTTGAGGAGTAATACCTATGAAAAGGCTAGGTGTGCTGACCAGCGGGGGCGATGCCCCCGGCACGAACGCTTGCATCAGAGCTGTAGTAAGGACCGCGCTATCTCATGACCTGGAGGTGATAGGCATACACCGCGGCTATGCCGGCCTCATGGAAGGAGAGATGGAACCCCTCCATGGCCGCTTTGTAGGGGGGATCAGCCACAGGGGCGGAACCATCCTGCAGACGGCCCGCACGGAGAAGTTCAAGACCGTCGCTGGACGGGAACAGGCCCTACGTAATCTGAACAAACATAACATGGATGGGTTAGTCATCATCGGTGGTGATGGTTCCTTGGCAGGCGCCCTGCGCTTACATGAGGAGGGGGTCCCCGTCGTTGGCGTGCCAGCGACCATCGACAACGACGTTCCTTTCACCGATATGGCCCTGGGCGTGGACACGGCGATGAATACGGCATTGCAGGCCATAGATAAGATAAAAGACACCGCGACTTCGCACCGACGAGCCTTCCTGGTGGAGACGATGGGACGCGACTCGGGTTATCTGGCTCTCATGGTGGGCATGGCCAGTGCAGCCGAGGCGATAGTCATCCCCGAGGTGCCAAGCAGTTGTGAGAAAATCCTGGAACTGATGAAGGAGGCTTATAGCAAGGGCAAAGCCCACTTCATCATCGTGATCGCTGAGGGAGCCCAGCCTGACTGCGGCACCATCGGTGAGTATCTGAGGAATAGGGAACAAGAATTGGGTTTCGGGGTGCGCACGAGCATCTTGGGGTATATCCAGCGTGGCGGCTCGCCCACCGCCTTCGATCGTCTCTTGGGAACCCGCCTGGGAGCGACAGCGGCCGAACAGCTTGTGCGGGGAAATCAGGGCAAGATGGTAGGACTAATCGGCAACCAGGTGGTCGCCACTGATCTGGAAAAGGTCGTCACGGGGAGAAAAGAAGTAGATCTAGCTCTGTACAAGCTGGCCCAGATGCTGGAGGTATATCCTGCTGTACCTTGATCCTATTCCCTGATCCTTCTCACCTCGAAGACATTGGTGGCGGCTGGGCAGGCATGGGTGGCCACGTCCTTGTCCTCCAACCAGGGGAATTGAGCCCCGTACCGCATGGCGTACACCTTGGGTATAATACTGGACAGAGCGCTAAAGCAGATTTCACCATCCACTTTGCGTCCATCAAAGACGATGACATCTCCTACCTTGTGGCCGAAACCGCAATTTGCCCTCTGTTCAATCACTCTCAACTCGACCTTGCAATCCTGATTATCTGCCATCCTTCTCTCTCTTCATTATGTTGTATCATATCCCAAAGCTAGAGGAATACCCTACTGTATCCTGGTCCTATCGCCTGACCCTTCTTACCTCGAAGACTACGGGGTTGTAGGCGTCGGGACAGGGATGGGTGGCCACGTCCTTGTCTTCCAACCAGGGAAACTGAGCCCCGTACCGCATGGCGTACACCTTGGGTATGACACTGTACAGGGCGCTGAAACAGATTTCACCGTCCACCTTGCGTCCATCAAAGACGATGACATCTCCTACCTTGTGGCCGAAACCACAAGTTCCCCTCTGTTCAATCACTCTCAACTCGACTTTGTAATCCTGATTATCTGCCATCACTCTCTCCCTTCATTACGTTGTATCATATCCCAAAGTGGTGTGCTGCTCGCTTCCACTTCCTCTAGCCTCTGCTCAGGGCTAGGTCATGCCTTGCGCCTCCGCCGGCAGCAGAACCGAGAATCGTATGAACTCGTACCTTCGCAGCACTCCCCATGGAGACGCCACCGGCCGATATTTCGCCGTGCCTGCCCCTATCTGCTCAAACCCTTCGGCCATCTCCACTAGGATCTGGGGCTCTAGAGGCGTCCAGTTATGACCTGGCAGGACCAACCGCAAATCGGATGCCAAGTTTGCAAGCCTCTCCATGCTTTCATGATAGGTGGAAAAATCCGAATCGGCAAGCTGGACGTACAAGGGCCCTGCATAAACGGTATCGCCCGTGAAGAGCAAGCCCTCCTCCTCGCTAAGAAGGGAAATGCTGCCCGGGGAGTGACCGGGGGTGTGAAGCACCTGTAGACGACGCCCTCCCAATTCTAGGACGTCTCCGTCCTCCAACAATCGATCGGCCTTCGAAGGCAGGATGTGATAGTCGGTAGGATCGAAATCTGGGGGTGCAGGACCCCAGAAATTATCCGCACGCATGGCCTCTCGCAAGGTCTCCTCAGGTGGATCTTGTTCCAGGAGGTGGGCCTCGGCTGCATGGATCGCTAGGCGGCTGAAGCGATGGTTATCACCGATATGATCCCAATGATAGTGGGAATTGATCACGGTGGTAGGTTTTTCGGTCATCTCGCTCACCAGGCGATGGATGTTGCCGATACCCATTCCCGTGTCTAGGAGGATCGCGCTGTCTCGCCCGGCTATGAGATAAGAGATTACCTCTTCGGCATGATTGGGCTCCAAGATAGCGTGGACATCCCGAGCCACCTCCGCCACTTTAAACCAATCGTCCATTAGTTACCAAGTCCTTCACCAATTTCTTTACCGATTCGCTCGCATTTCCCCTAATAAACATCCTCTTGTCTATCCTCGAACACGGTGATGAGCTGCCTGACCTCATCGACAGCATCCAGATCTATCACCGCTGTCAGTAACATCTCCTCTTCGCCTGCTCCGACTATCAACTCTCCAGCAGGGCCATATATAGCAGAGTGGCCGAAGAAACTCCAATCGCCCGACTCTCCCACGCGATTGCAGGCTACCATGAAGAACTGATTTTCTATCGCTCGTGCCCTGAGAAGTGTCTGCCAATGCATCACCCGCGGATAGGGCCATTCTGCGCTGAGGAAGACTATTCTGGCGCCCGCCAGAGCATACTTTCTGAAGAGTTCGGGAAAGCGCAGATCGTAACAGATAGCCAGGGCGCTCCTGCCCCAGACCAGATCGAACACAGGGGCTTCCTGACCGGGAACGAGATATTTGACTTCCTGCATCGGCTTAAAGAGGTGCACCTTACTGTATTCAGCCAGGAGTTGGCCTTGAGGGGAGAAGATGACCGCTGTGTTGCTATACCCTTTGCCTTTGAACGCCAGCATAGAGCCGATGATATGAATAGAGTGCTCCCTGGCCAACTCGGCGACTTCGGCGAAGACCCCTTGGTCGGTCGGTGTGGCGTGCTCTCCAACCCTCTTCAGGTCATAGCCGGTCGACCACAGTTCGGGAAAGACCATCGCCTCCGACCCTCTTCGGCGGGCCTCAGCCGTCATCTCGCGCACTTTACTCAGATTCTTTTCGGGGTCCCCGAGCGCGATGTCCATCTGCCCCAAGGAGATATTGAGCTTCATCAAGGCCTCTTTCTACCCACAGTTAGGGAGAAGTTTGAAGATCGGGCGCCAGGCGGGCAGATCATGTGCGATTGTGGCCAACTTCGTGCTCGCTCAGCCACTCTTCTAAGCGTGACCTATTGAAGCGCCAGCGGTTGCCCACCTTATAGGCGGGGATGTCGCCCTCTCTGGCCATACGATAGATGGTCATCTCATGCATCCGGAGATATTGGGCCACCTCTCGAACGGTCATTATCGCCGGTTGCTCATTAACGGCGGACACGGGACCTCCTTGCAGCAGTCCTAAGAGCCTGTCTAACCTTCGATGATCTCAAATCACAGACCTCATGGCCTGTGGCTTTACGCTCAGGGAAAGTGCCTGTTTTGTTATAACCAAGATAATCAAATTATAATGAACTTAATGTGCCTGTGTCAATAGCCCAAAAGTACCGTTTGGCATCGTTGTAGGTGGATGGTATAATACGACCGAAAGAAAAGTAGTGGCAACAAGAAGGGCCTGCGATGAAGATTGCGACAACCGAGCAGATGCGAGAGATAGAGAAGAAAGCCGATGCCCAAGGCTTGACCTACGCCATCATGATGGAGAATGCTGGCACAGCCGTGGCTAAGGAGATACAGGAGCGTTTGGGTATCGAGGATAAGAAGGTTCTGGTCCTGGTAGGGCCGGGCAACAATGGTGGTGACGGGCTGGTGGTGGCGCGCCATCTGCACGATGACGGAGCCCAAGTGCAACTTTATCTGTGGAAACGGAAGCTGAGAAGCGATGAGAATTTTCGTTTGACCCAGGAGAGGGACATCCCTTATCTGCGCACTGGTGATGATGCAAACCTGCGAAAGCTAAAGAGGTTCCTCGCTGAGGCAGACATAGTAGTCGATGCTCTGTTGGGAACAGGGGTAACTCGACCTATCGATGGTGTGCTGAAGGATATCCTGAACCTATTAAGGGAGAGGGCAGTGGAGCGCCGAGGAATTCCTCTGTCGGTCGTGGCCGTTGATGTTCCGACGGGGTTGGATTGTGACAGCGGAGAGGTGGATCCGGCCACGGTGGCCGCCGACTTGACCGTGACCCTGGCCCTTCCTAAGAGAGGCTTTTATCTCTTCCCCGCAGCGGACTACTTGGGCGAAGTAGTGGTGTCGGATATAGGCATTCCTCCTGATTTGATCGCTGAGCTACCCTTGGAACTCGTAGACCCAGGGTTGGTAAGAGACCTCCTCCCTCATCGCCCTCGCGACGCTCACAAGGGTACCTTCGGCAAGGCCTTGATCGTGGCTGGCTCCCCTAACTACACGGGAGCCGCTTATCTTGCCAGTGCAGCAGCCACCCGAGTGGGCACTGGGTTGGTGACCCTGTGCCTTGCTCAAAGCCTCCATCCCATACTGGCCTCCAAGCTTACTGAGGTGACCTTCCTCCTGCTGCCGCACGACCTGGGGGCCTTGGTGCCCCCAGCGACCAAGTTAGTGGAGGAGAGGCTTCCTGAGTATGATGCTCTGCTGGTGGGCCCGGGCCTGGGGAGCGAAGACTCGACAGTCGAGTTTGTGCATCGCCTCTTAGGGGTGAACAGGGGTGGTGCAAGGCGGCAGATAGGCTTCCTCGCCGCAGGAAGGGAGGAGCCGGCGGAGGGGGAGAAGGCGAAGGAGCTACCCCCTCTGGTGATAGACGCCGATGGTTTGAACGCTATGGCTCGCACTCCGCGCTGGTGGGAATTCCTCACAACGCAGGCGATCTTGACCCCTCATCCCGGCGAGATGTCCCGATTGATGAGTTGTTCCATAGAGGAGGTGGAGGCTGACCGCATAGGCACGGCCCAGAAAGCCGCTCAGGAATGGAAACAGGTGGTGATCCTCAAAGGAGCCCATTCGATCATCGCTGCCTCCGACGGTCGCCTGGCAATCAGCCCCTTCGCTAACCCTGGCCTGGCCACTGCGGGTACGGGCGATGTATTGGCGGGTTCCATTGTTGGTTTTCTGGCTCAGGGATTGTCGCTTTACGAGGCGGCAATCGCTGGAGTCTATCTCCACGGGGCGGCCGGAGAGATGGCAACAGCGGCACTGGGCAATTCTGGAACGGTGGCCGGCGATCTATTGCCTCTCCTGCCACAGGTGCTCAAGAGGCTTCGAAGCGGCTCTTGAACCCGAGAAGGTAAGAAGAAGAGGCAAGAGACAGGCCGTCTCTTGCCTCATGTCCTCCTTCACACGTGAAACCCCGCTACTATGCCTTGGCCTTCTTTGCCTTGGATTTCGTCGGTTCCTTCTCGGCCTCCAATCTCTTGGTCAGTTCTTCTTTTCTCTTGGCGGCAGCTTCCTTGCCTTCTTCGATAGCTTCCTGGAGACGGGCCCTGCCCTCCTCTGATAGGTCCTCAGCTCTGACCTTCAATTCTATGCCCTTCTCTCTTATTTGAGCGCGGGTTTCCTCGCCAGCCTGCGGGGCCATCAAGATACCCACAACCAGTCCCATCAGGCCGCCAAAGACGAACCCTACCAGAAACCCTCCGAAAGCCTTGTAGTCATCCATAGTTTTTCTCCTTTCCACTGTATCTTAAACTGAATTCTCCACATAATAGGTGCATACCGGGTTCTAACTTCCTGGTCATCTACCTGTGCGCCGCCTCACCCGCGTCAACACTCTCATCACACGGTTGGCGGCCGATGCGTAACCAGCCGCCCTGATAAGGGGCTTGACAAAGGTGTCACTGACGAAGACGGTCGTTCCGCGCACGGTGGTAGCCGTCTCTCGGGCGGATTCCAGGATCGGTTGGACCTCCTCCTGTAACATCTTTGCCAGCCCTCTCATCTGGAGTATCAACAGGATGAGCAGCACGCCGATAACTAAGGACTCAAAAGCTAGAACGATGATAGCTATATCCCGTATTAGAGCAACGGTGGACATTAATCACCTCCTGGGTGCAAAAAACGCCATGTCATATAATTATATCATACTTTCAACCATCTGGCAATAAAAAGGCATCCCCAAGAGACAGCGGTACTCTCAACAACTCGCACTTGGCCGATCATGTATACAGAAAAGCCCAACAAGCTGAATATAGCTTGCCCCATCCCAAAGCCGACGATCGCTGCCCCCCAATAGAGGGCCAGGTCCCGCCACCTCTTGCCCCATATGAAGTGAAAGACGGCTCCATACAGGCTGGCCAACAATACGGAAAAGACCAGGGAAGGGGATAAGAGCAAGTCCATGGCTATCTAACCTCCTCGATGATGCCGCCGCCAACCACCGTTTCTCCTTGATAGAAGACCACCCCTTGTCCTGGGGTGATGGCCGGCTGTGGTTCGGAAAAACGCACCCTCACCTCGTCTCCGCCCACAAAGGTCAAAATGGCCTTCGCCTCTTGGGCGCGATAGCGGATCCTGGCTGTAATCTCCATGGGTTCCAGCGGTGCTTTGCCGGATACGAAATTGACTTCCCTCGCGGTGAGTTCCTGCCGGGCCAGGTGCCGTCGTGGCCCTACTACAAGGGTGTTGCGATCCGTATCTATTTCCAGCACGTAGAGAGGCTGGGGCGCGGCGATGCCTAGGCCTTCGCGCTGTCCAATGGTGTAGGCGGGAAGTCCTTTATGCTGTCCGATCATCCTGCCCTCGAAGTCCACGATGGGACCTGGCTTGAAAACCAGGCTGGTTTGCTTGCGCAGGAAGGGCCGATAGTCGCCCATGGTAAAGCATACCTCTTGGCTTTCCTCCCTGTCCGCCACTGGCAACTCTCTCTCCCGGGCCATGGCCCGCACCTCCTCTTTGGTATACTGCCCCAGTGGCAAAAGCAGATGAGCCAACTGATCCTGGCCCAGCACATAGAGGACATAGGACTGATCCTTACTGGTGTCTACCCCCTTGAGGAGTTGATACTGGCCGTTGACACGCCTGACGCGGGCATAATGCCCCGTAGCCAGGCAATTCGCACCTGAGGTCAGCGCGTTGTGCAACAGAAGGCCGAACTTGATGTGCCGGTTACAGGCCAGGCAAGGGTTGGGCGTCCGCCCTCGCCCATACTCAGCTATGAAGTAGTCCACGACATGGCGCTTGAACTCGGCTTCGAAGTCGAGGACTTGGAAGGGCACGCCCAGCATCTGGCATACTTGGCGGGCATCTTGGACGGCTTGGGGGGAGCAACAACGGTTGGCAGGACCGCCTTCTTCCGCCCACAAGCTCATCATAACTCCCTCAACTTTGTAACCCTGCTCGTGAAGCAAGACGGCGGCCATGGAGCTGTCCACGCCACCACTCATAGCCACGACAACTGTTTCTCTCTCTGACTGTCGATTCCCCATAGCAGTGCTCAAGACCCCTCTCCTGGGCCATTTCATCCCGCCCAGGTACTGATATTACTATTATACCATCTGCCCTGGTCATTTGCGACTCTGCTTGGTAGGTGATCTAGAGACTGTGACAAAGTGATATATGGCGTCCATCAGAGGGTTTCAGGGTCTGGTAACCTCTTGCGTAATGCCTAGGCGTGAAGCATTTTGGCATAAGAAGTCAACCAGAAATACGGTATTAAGAGCGATTGCTGAGATAGTGTTAGTGTCTTTCTATTCGCCCTTCACCAGACTTGCTAACGCCACATAGCCTACTGGAACGACGTAGTACAGCACACCTAGCAGGCCAGAAGCTAGACCCTCGAGAAGCGTGAGTTGACTTGAGTTCGCGAAGATATAGTAGGCATAGATTGAAAGTGGCGTGTAGAGCAGGAGCCCAGAGATGAGACCAGGGGCGTATCGTTTCGTTCGGACTGTTCCTGCGACGTGTAACAAGGCATTGACAAACAGAAGGCTGGCCACCGATAGGCTGAAGACGGGGCTCCTGCTGACAACGATGGCCGCAGCTAGACAAAGCAAAACAAAGAGAGCATTGATGGCTATGGCAAACTTCACCGTGACTGCTGGCGCAAATCTTGGATTGACACGCTTCATCGAATCCAAGAATCCGCCTGGATAGACAAACTCCTCCACAAGATGAATCAGCGCTGCTCCTACGAAGGCCCAGAAGATCCAGTTCATCTGCTTCGTCCTTTGATATCTACGTTGGTAGTCCTCGTTTCCCTCTGTCTTTCATGTCTTCTCCCCTCTTGACGATGTTTATGCCTCTTGCAGTTCATCCCACGCCTGGAATGCCCTTCTCAGATGCGGGATGGTGATGGATCCTCCTACCACAAGGCCTATAGCCAGCGCCTCTTCCAGTTCTTCGCCGCTCACGCCCTCTTCATAGCACTGAATGATGTGATACTTGATGCAATCGTCGCATCTCAGCGCAAGGGAAGCCACGAGGCCTAGCAACTCCTTCGTTTTCGCTGAAAGCGCGCCCTCGCGATAGACCTGCGAATCAAGGCTATAGAACCTTTTGATGTTGAGACCGGCGTATTGCAACACGGTCTCGTTCAGCTTTTCTCTCTCCTCTTTGAATCTCTCAATCGTTCTCTCCGACATGCGTTTCACCTCCTTGCATCATCCATCCTTCTGCTCAGTATTCGTTTTCACTTTCTCCAACTCATTGCCAGTGAGATATGACCGAGTGTGGACTTGGTACTCCGTTTAGCATTCGATTACTGGAGAATAACGAAGCATCTCATGGTCAAAAGCTTGATAATGGCTGGCCAGTTTCTCAAGTGACAGAGGGCGTAGCTTGCTAGGCCGCGTAAATGATCAGCCAGGCAACCAAGCCGATGAAGCCGGCGATGAGCAGCCCGTAGGGGAGGGTCTTCTTCATTACCTCTCCTTCTTGCCCCGCCAGGCCAGCAGTGCTGCAACCGACGATCACCTTGGCCGGGGCCAGCATACTGCCCAGGGCCCCGCCGGTAGTCTGGGCCCCCAGGATTATCAGCACGCTGATGCCGATTAGCTCCGCCGTACGTTGCTGCAAGGGCGCGAAGATGACATTGGAGTTGGTGTTGCTGCCCGTGATGAAGGCTCCCAGCGTCCCGATCAAAGGCGAGAACAGGGGAAAGACGGACCCTACGCTCTCGCTGATACCTTTGGCCAAGAGATAGACCATACCGCTGTGGTCCATGATCAGCGCCATGCCGACCATGGAAGCGATGCCGATGCTGGAAGGTATAGCACTGGACACGGTTTTCCGCCAGATTCTCCTCAGAGCCTGAGGCTGATACTGCCCGGCTCGATGATAGATGAGGTAGGCTATGAGCGAAGCATAGGCTAAAAGGGCACCAGCGTGGCCAAAAACGCTGATGGGCCTACCCGGTCCGGCCTCCGTGGTCCAACCGTAGGTAGTGCTCACCTCGGGGAAGTGCACCCTAATGACTACGCTGTTCAGAAGGCTGTGCAAAGGCGGCACGAGTTCAGCCCCAGCCACGATGACTACCAGGATCAGATAGGCGGAGACTGCCAGGTACAGGCTGGGCGCCTTCCGCTTTATATTGGCAACGATTTCCGCGTCGCGCCGGTATAAGGGCAGCCTGGTCACTCCCATACCGACCACAAGACCCACCAGCCCGGATACAAAGCCTGCCAGGTTCCAGAGACCATTGACGGCGAGGAGATACTGAGTCAGGCTCATTGCCACCCCGATGAGCAAAATAGCCAGCAGTGCACGGCGTAGAGCCCTAAGGCCGTCATACGCATGGACAGCCGCCAGCCCACAGCCGAAGCAGGCCATGCCTAGAAAGATGCTGGACCAGGGCGCCAGAACAGAGCCTTCGATGCCGGTAGCCCCGATGAGGGCCTGGAACGAGGAGGCGATGTCGCCAAAAGTCACTGACCAGGAATGACCGATGGCCACGGCGGCCACGGCGACCACAGGGTTGAAACC